>JBJTWS010000015.1:0-3181 GCA_046081905.1 Synechococcus sp.
CGCAGCAGATAGCGGGTGCGCCGCTCGATCGTCTCGACCCGGAAGTCGCGGAACACTTCGAGCATGCGGCGCAGGGTGAGCAGCACCGGCTCGCCCTTCACCAGCGCCAGCATGTAGGCGCTGAAGTTGTTCTGCAGCGGCGTGAGCTTGAAGAGGTTGTTCAGCACCACCTGCGGATAGGCATCCCGCCGCAGCTCGATCACGATCCGCATGCCGTCGCGATCGCTTTCATCGCGGATGTCGGCGATGCCCTCGAGCTTCTTGTCGTTCACCAGCTCGGCGATGCGCTCGATCAGCGCCGCCTTGTTGGTCTGATAGGGAAGCTCGGTGACGATCACCGCATCGCGGTCGGGCCGGCCCTTGGCTTCGATCGTCTCGATCGAGGCCACGCCGCGCATGGTCACCGAGCCGCGGCCGGTGGCATACATCTCCCGGATGCCCTTGCGCCCCAGGATCTGGCCGCCGGTGGGGAAGTCCGGCCCGGGGATGATCGTGGTCAGGGTGCGATCGTCGAGGTCGGGGTTCTCGATCAGGGCCAGCAGGCCGTCAATCAGCTCGGTGAGGTTGTGGGGCGGGATGTTGGTGGCCATCCCCACGGCGATGCCGGTGGAGCCATTCAGCAGCAGCTGCGGGATGCGGGCGGGCATCACAGTGGGCTCCTGCTGGGAACCGTCGAAGTTGTCGATGAAATCGACGGTCTCGCTCTCGATGTCCTCTAGCAGGCTGTCGGTGGTGAGGGCCTGCAGCCGCGATTCGGTGTAGCGCATGGCGGCCGGCGGATCGTTGTCCACCGAACCGAAGTTGCCGTGCCCGTCGATCAGGGGCATGCGCATGGAGAAGTCCTGCGCCATCCGCACCAGGGCGTCGTACACCGCGGTGTCGCCATGGGGGTGGTACTTACCCAGCACTTCGCCCACCACACGGGCGCATTTTCGGTAGGGGCGGTCGCTGGTGAGGCCCAGCTCGTACATCGCGTAGAGGATGCGACGATGCACCGGCTTGAGGCCGTCGCGAGCGTCGGGCAGGGCCCGGCCCACGATCACGCTCATCGCGTACTCCAGATAGGAGCGCGACATTTCATTGCGGAGATCGGCCTGGATGATCCGTCCGTCGGACTCCCCGGGACCGGTGGGTTCGGGTCCGCTTGGATCCGCCATGCACGACCGTCTCTAGAAGAGGGCAGTTTATCGAAACCCCATGGCGCCGCCGGTCCGCAGCGAAGCCGAACTGCAGCGGCGGCAGCGGCAGGGGGATCTGCGGGTGCTGCTGGCCCGCGACTTCCGCCGCCGGGTGCGGGCGGTGGGGCTGGAGCAGGCCCACGCCGAAACCGATGTGGTGGTGGCCTCCGAGGCGGGATTCACCGACCAGGCCACCCTGCTGCTCGGCCTGGGCCCCACCGATCCGCCGATCCGCCTGCGGGAGGTGCTGCTCGATGGCGTACCCGCCCCGGCGGGCGGCGGCGGCGGGGAGATCCTGCTGCCCATGGCCGGGGGCGGCGCGGCGGTGCTGGCCCGGCTGCTGGAGGGTGCCCCCGTGGCCCTGGCCGCCACCGGGGAGGGAACGCCCCTGCAGCCGCGCCTGGAGCTCCACACCCGCCTGGCCCTGGATCGGGTCGGGGTGGCGCGGCTCACCCTGCACCGCGGCATCGGCGAGAACGGCGTGGTGGCGGTGAGCAGCGCCGAGGGGTTGATCCGCTCCCCCTACGGACCGCTGCTGGGGCCCTTCGCCAACGCCCTGTTCAGCTGCGGCGGCGCCGGCAGCATCGGCCTCACCAGCCCGGGCCTGGCGGCCCTGGGCCCCGGCTCGCCGGTGCTGGTGGCTGGGGCGGTGGGGGTGGTGCTGGGGGCCGGCAGCGGCCACCAGCCCGGAGCGCGGCGGCTCCCCGACGGCCATGCCCGCACCCCCGGCGCGGTGGCCGCCCTGAGCGTGGATCTGGAGGGGATCGAACCCCGCTGGCTGCGGGCCTGCCGCTTCGAGGGCCAGGGCAGCGACCTGCTGGTGGCCGTGGCGGCCCCGGTGCCGCTGCTGCACCTCGGCATCGCCCGCCAGGCGGCGGCGGGCAACGATCAGCTGGAGGCGCCGGTGCTCGACCTCTCCATTCCCCGGCGGATCAAACCCAGCTTCGGCGGCATTCCCTATGCCCAGCTCCTGAAGGGGCAGTTTCCGCTGCAGGGGCGGCCGGTGCGCTGCGCGCCGGCCCACAGCCCCCGCCTGGCCGAGGAGATCGGCGCGGCCCTGCAGGAACGGCTGCGGGAGGGATCCTTTCCCCTGCGGTTGCCGCTGGAGCCGCTCACGGAGCGGCCCGCCCTGCTGCCCCTCGATCCCTGAGGAGCGCCGTAAGCTCCGCTCCAGCCCAGCCTGGCAACGATGGTGGACAGCTCCAGCCCCGCGCCCGCCCCCGCGTCCGCGCCCTCCCCCGCACCTGGGGAAGCCCCCGGCGGCGAGGGCCTGGTCTCCCCCGTGGCCACCACCGTGACGGTCCCCCCCCTGGAGGGAGAAGCCGCCGAGGGCGGGGAATGGCAGCTGCTGGTGAGCAAGGTGCAGGAGTGGTTCGCCAGCGGCGCGGTGCACGACCTCTGGCAGCAGCTGCGCTCCCCGCTGATCGCCCCGGCGGCCCTGATCGGCGTGCTGATGGTGCTGAAGGTGTACGCCGGCGTGATGGCGGCGCTCCAGAGCCTGCCGCTGCTGCCGGGCCTGCTGGAGCTGGTGGGGGTGATCTGGGTGGTGCGCTTCGCCGCGGGCCACCTCGTGCACAGCGCCGACCGCCAGGCCCTGGTGGCGGGCTGGGGCGCCCGCTGGGAATCCTTCCGCGGCCGCCGCTGAGGGCTCGGGGAAGGCCGATCCAGGGCGCCGGGGGATGTGACGGCTTGTTGATAGTTTGTCCCGATTGCGTCAGCCTCCGGTGAACATCCAGCTCGGTCGATCCCGCAACGTCCGCCGCGCCTACGGCATCGATGAGATCGCCCTGGTGCCTGGTGGTCGCACCGTGGACCCCGCGGTGACCGACAGCAGTTGGAGCCTGGGGGGCATCACCCGTGAGATCCCGATCATCGCCAGCGCCATGGACGGCGTGGTGGATGTGGGCATGGCCGTGGAACTCACCCGGCAGGGCGCCCTGGGGGTGCTGAACCTGGAGGGGGTCCAGTGCCGCTACGACGACCCCAACCCGGCCCTGGACCGC
>JBJTWS010000016.1:0-4522 GCA_046081905.1 Synechococcus sp.
GTTCCACCTCGCCACTGAAACCAGCGGCGCTCTCGCGCACCACATAGGCACAACCGTCGAGCGGGCGCAGATCCTCGCTGCGGATGGCGGCACGCTTCTCCGCATGGTCGACGGCACCCCAGAAGCGCTGATCGTCGTGCAGGGCCTGGTTGTGAATGACCAGCCCGCCACCCTGGGGTTCCGCCCGCAGCACGCGGATGCGGTAGGGAGCGGCCGGGTTGATGGCGTACGACTGCTCCAGCAGCAGCGAGCCCGGATCCAGCTGCGGCAGAGGCCGGAACTTCACCAGGATGTGGGCGTAGAGCGGCGGGTTTTCGAAGGCCTGCTGCTGGTTGCTGAAGCCGCCGCTGAGCTGGCGCAGCAGACGGGCGAGAGGCGTGGACATCGCCGGAAGCGGATTCGGGCGGATCCTATGGGTGCCGCAGATCCCTACCGGCAAGCCAGCGCCTCAGAGACCCAGCAGTCGGATGCGGAAATCGGCCACCTGAGCCGCCATGTCCGGTTGGTTGACCATGAACGGATGGTCGGCACAGGCCTCGAGCACCTGTTGACGCTTCTCCTCGATCGTCAGATCGCGTGCGGCCGGGCTGCGCTGCTGGCGCTGCCAGGCCTCATCGAAGACCATGGCGAAGCTGTCGGCATTGTCCAACAGCTGACCTGGCTTGTCCGGAATTGGAATGGGCATGAATTCGGGATTCCCCAGAAGGCGGTGTACGCGCGCCTGACCCAGACAGGGTCGTAAGCCGTTCAAGAGCGCCTGAGTGTGCGTTGAACTCAGTCTGCGTTGAACTAAGTCTGCATTGAGCCCAGTCTGCCTTGAACTCTGTCGGCCTTGACGTCGGCCTGTGTCGACTTCAGTCTGAATTGATCATGCCAGGACCCAGATTTGAACTGGGGACACGGCGATTTTCAATCGCCTGCTCTACCAACTGAGCTATCCCGGCCCGTCGCCTCAGCGACTCGTTGATCTTAGATCACAGCGGACGCGGCACCGGCCCGGGGGTGCGCGCCAGACAGAGCAGACCCTGCACCGCCCAGCCGGCCTCCTGCAGCGCTTCAGCGGCCGCTCCGGCGGTGGCCCCGGTGGTGAGGATGTCGTCCACCAGCCAGATCGGCGCACGGCGCAAGCCTGAACCGGCGGGAACAGCGGCGAAGGAGCCACGCTGGTTGCCCAGGCGCTGGCGGCGGTTCAGGTGATGCTGGCCCACGGTGACGCGCCGACGCACCAGCAGGTCCGCCTGCAGGCGGCTGCGGCCGGCGGAGGCCTGCACCAGAGCCGCGGCCAGCAGCTGCGGCAGGGGATTGGCGGAGCGCTTCCAGCTGGGGATCGGCACCAGCAGCGAACCCGCCTGAGCCTGGGCGCAGCAGCTGTGCAGCTCAATGGCCAGCGCCGCGATCAGAGCCGGTTGGGGCCTGGGGCGCTGACGCAGCAGCAGGCGGCGCAGACCGCCTGCATAAGCCCCAAGGGCGCACCAGATCAACGGCTCATCGCCCTGAATGCCGCCGGTCGGCAGGCCCAGGGGCGTGTAGCAAGCAGCGCAGAGGGGGGCCGGCCCGGCAGCACTCCGCGGCTCGGCTGTGACGCCCCCACAGGCGGGACATCGCGGCGCGCTGATCAGGGCGAGGGCCCCGCGCCAGAGCAGCGGCAGCATCGTTCGGCCGGCGTACACCGACCTGAGCATTCCCACTGCAGGCGTGGGGGATCCGTCGGAGCCCACCACTCAGGCCGACAGTTCAGGCTCGGCGCTCAGGCCTGCGGCATGGCGCGCAGCATCGCCACCAGGGTGCGATGGGCGTCTTCGCTGTCGCTGAGGGTGTGATCGAAGGGCACCTCAACGCTGGCGCCATCCACCTCAAGGCGCATGGCCTCCGGGGTGACCGCCAGCATCCGCGCCGCCACGGGGTTGGCGACACCGCCGTAGTGGCGGGCATAGGCCAGCACGGCTTCGGCGTGGTCGTCGTTCATGTGCTTGCAGATCCGATCGCTCACGGCGGGGCTGAGGGGGTCGGCGGCCATGGGCGGCGAGGGGGCGGAACTGGAGCTGATTCTGAGACCAGCGGCTCAGCCGGCGCCGAAGTGCTGCCAGAGCAGCAGCCCCAGCCGCAGGGCGCTGAAGCCGACATAGCCGGCCAGCACCACAAACAGGGCCATGGAGATCCAGGCGCGCAGGCGTTCGTTCATGGCGGGCAGACGGCACGGACCGCCAGTCTGGCCATGCCACGGGCGGCGCTGGCCTCAGGCCGGTTCAGCACCGGCACACCCAGCAGCCGCTGGCGGATCAGGCGCCACTGGGGGTTGCGCGCTCCGCCACCGAGGCTCAGCACCCGCCGCACAGGCGGCGCCCCCAGCGCCTGCAGCCGACGCCAGCCGTCGCGCTCGATCACTGCCAGCCCCTCCAGCAGGCCCTGCAGATAGAGGGCATCGCTGACAGGCCGGGGCTCCAGGATCGGCTCCAGAGCCGGATCATCCACCGGAAAGCGCTCGCCCGGGCGCGGCAGGGGGCGCAGGACCAGGCCGCTGGACCGGCGCGGATCGATCTGACGGCTCAAGTCCGCCAGCTGCCCATCCGAGAAGAAGCGCCGCAGCACCCCGGCACCGGCATTGGAGGCACCGCCCACGAGCCACGGCCCCTCCGGGCTCTGTCCCGCCAGCCGCTGGCAGCTGACGCCAGCTCCTGCCAGCGGCAGCGGGCTGAACTGCTTGAGCACCAGGGTGGTGCCCAGCACGGTGATGCCATCGCCGGGTTGGGGATCGGCCGCCAGCACGGCGGCGCTGGCATCGGTGCTACCCGCCACCACGCGGCAGCCGGCCGGCAGGCCGAGGGCTGAGGCCGCCGCGGCAGCCAACGGACCGAGCACGCCACCGCTGGCACAGATCTGGGGCAGGGCCGCGCTCCAGGGCTGCGCCGCGATCGCACCGAGCCAAGCCTCGGCGTGGAGGTCCCAACCCAGGCGCAGGTTGTTTGCCTCCTCGCCCCAGCGCCAGTCGGCCAGCAACCAACCCATCAGCCAGTCGGCCTGATGGCGCAGCAGCCAGGGGCCCCGCAGGTTGGCCTGATCGGCCTCGGCCAGCAGGGCCAAAGCACGCGCCAGGCTGCCGCTGGCGCTGGCGGCCGGCGTGGTTGCAGCAGCTCGACCCACCAGGGCCGCAGCGGCGCCGGCCTGCTCTGGGCAGGCCCGGTGATACGGCAGGGCCAACCCCAAGGGATCCGGTGCCGGACTGCCATCGGGGCGGCAGAGCAGCAGGGTGCCGGAGGTGCCGTCGACAGCGATCGCGGCCACCCGCTGCCGCAGCCCAGGCGGGACCCGAGCACACAGTGCGATCAGGCCAGCACGCCAACCGCGTGGATCCTCAAAGGCCGTGGGATAGGCGGAGTCGAGCTCCGCCAGCACCGTGCCATCGGGCTGAATCAGGGCCAGCCGCAGGCCACTGGTGCCCAGATCCACGCCCATGCCGAGGGGCTCAGCGGCATGGGCCATGGGGTGATCTGCTGGTGGAGGCGGACGGCCGAGGCTGCTTGGCTTGCCAGGGAATCCGGCCAAGCCGCGCAGACCTCAACCTCAGACAGCGACGCGCGCCGCAGTGGCCTGCTTGAGGCTGGCAGCGATCGCGTCCACGTCCTCCCAGGGGAGGTTGAGATCGCTGCGGCCGAAATGGCCGTAGGCGGCAACGTCCTGATAGAAGCGTCCGCCGCGTTGCTGAGGCAGCTGGCGCAGGCCGAAGGTCTCGATGATCGCGCCGGGGCGCAGGTCGAAATGCTCCTGCACCAGGGCGGTCAGGTCGGCGTTGCTGATGGCCCCGGTGCCGAAGCTCTCCACCAGGATGCTCACCGGCCGGGCCACGCCGATGGCATAGCTGAGCTGCACCTCAACCTTGCGGGCCAGGCCGGCGGCCACCAGGGCTTTGGCCACGTAGCGGGCGTCGTAGGCGGCGGAGCGGTCGACCTTGGTGGGATCCTTGCCGGAGAAGGCGCCACCTCCGTGGCGGGCGTAACCGCCGTAGGTATCCACGATGATTTTGCGGCCGGTGAGGCCGGCATCGCCCTGGGGACCGCCCACCACGAACTTGCCGGTGGGGTTCACCAGGAAGCGGGTGCTGTCCTTGGCGGGCTTGAGGCTGAGATCGGCGGTGGCGGGCTCCACCACATGGCTCCAGAGGTCGGCGGCGATGCGCTCGCGCAGCGCCTTCTCCTCACTGATGCCATCGATCTCGGCGGTGTGCTGGGTGGAGATCAGGATCGTGTCGATCGCCACCGGCGTGTCGTTCTCGTACACCACGCTCACCTGGGTTTTTCCATCGGGAAGCAGGTAGCCCAGGCTGCCGTTGTGACGCACCTCCGCCAGCCAGCGTGCCAGGCGGTGGGCCAGGCTGATCGGCAGTGGCATCAGCTCCGGCGTTTCATCGCAGGCGTAGCCGAACATGATCCCCTGATCGCCGGCACCCACCAGATCGAGGGGGTCGCCGGCGTGGTCGTCGGCCTCGTTCACGCCCTGGGCGATGTCCGGCGACTGTTGGTCGAGG
>JBJTWS010000017.1:0-26332 GCA_046081905.1 Synechococcus sp.
CCTGTTCGCCAACCCCTGCTTCACCCAGATCCATCCCACCTGCATCCCCAGCGGCGATGCCGCCCAGAGCAAGCTCACGCTGATGAGCGAAAGCCTGCGCAACGACGGCCGCATCTGGCTGCCGGCGATCGCCGGCGACAGCCGCCCTCCAGAGCAGATCCCCGAGGCCGAGCGCGACTACTTCCTCGAGCGCCTCTATCCCCGCTACGCCAACATGGCGCCCCGCGATCTGGCCTCGCGCCGCGCCCGCGAGCTCTGCAACGCCGGCCAGGGCGTGGGCCCCGGCGGCCGCTCGGTGTACCTCGACCTGCGCGATGCCATCGCCGAACAGGGGCGCGAGCCGATCACCCAGCGCTACGGCAACCTGCTGGAGATGTATGCGCGCATCACGGGAGACGATCCCTACGCCACGCCGCTGCGCATCTACCCCGCCCCCCACTACACCATGGGCGGCCTGTGGGTGGACTATCAGCTGATGAGCTCGATCCCGGGGCTGTTCGTGCTGGGGGAAGCCAACTTCTCCGAGCACGGCGCCAACCGCCTCGGCGCGAGCGCCCTGATGCAGGGCCTGGCCGATGGCACCTTCATCGCTCCGGCCACCGTCACCGCCTGGATGGCGGGGCACCCCACGCCCGAGATCAGCGCCGATCACCCCGCCTGCCGGGAGGCCCTGCAGATGGCGCAGTCCCGCATCGAGGCCCTGCTCGCCGCCGGCGGCGACCGGCCGGTGGATGCCGTCCACCGCGAGCTGGGGGCGGTGATGATCGAGCGCTGCGGCATCAGCCGCCATGCCGCGGGGCTGCGGGCCGGCCTGGCGGAGGTGGCGGCCCTGGAGCAGCGCTTCCAGGTGGAGGTGCGGGTACCGGGGCAGGCCAGCGGGCCGAATCCGGAGCTGGAGAAGGCCCTGCGGGTGGCTGATTTCTTCGGGTTGGCCCAGCTGATGCTGCGCGATGCCCTGGCCCGCGAGGAGAGCTGCGGCGCCCACTTCCGCGAGGAGCACCAGACGCCAGACGGCGAGGCCCGCCGCGACGACGACCGCTTCGCCCACATCGCCGCCTGGGAGCACCGCGGCGACGGCGCCGAGCCGGTGCGTCATGCCGAACCGCTGCAGTTCACGGCCCTGCAGCCCAGCGCCCGCAGTTACCGATGACGCCTGATCCGCAGAGCCCAGCCGCGGCCATCACCGGCCTGCACCCACCGCAGCGTCCGCGCACCATCAGCCTCAGCCTGCGCATCTGGCGCCAGGAGGCCCCCGAGTTGGCCGGGGCCTTCCAGAGCTATCGCCTGGAGGGCGTCAGCACCGATGTGTCGCTGCTGGAGGCCCTCGATCTGCTCAATGGGCAGCTGATCGGCGCCGGTGAGCGGCCGGTGCAGTTCGAGCACGACTGCCGCGAGGGCATCTGCGGCAGCTGCGGCTTCCTGGTGAACGGCCAGGCCCATGGTCCCCAGGCGGCCACCAGCGTTTGCCAGCTCTACCTGCGCCAGTTCGCCGATGGCGCCACCCTCACGCTCGAGCCCTGGCGCGCCCGCGCCTTCCCGCTGATCCAGGACCTGGCGGTGGATCGCTCCGCCTTCGATCGCCTGCTGGCCGCCGGCGGTTACTGCTCGGTGAACGTGGGCCAGGCCCCCGATGCCAATGCCATCCTGGTGGGCCGCGAGCAGGCCCTCTCCGCCTTCGACACGGCCACCTGCATCGGCTGCGGCGCCTGCGTGGCCAGCTGCCGCAACGCCTCCGCCAGCCTGTTCGTGGCCGCCAAGCTGGCGCACCTGGGCCAGTTGCCCCAGGGCCAGCCGGAGCGGCGGCGGCGGGCCCGGGCCCTGCAGGAGCGCATGGCAGAGGAGGGCTTCGGCAGCTGCAGCCACACCCTGGAGTGCGAAGCGGTGTGCCCGAAGCAGATCTCCGCCGACTGGATCAGCTGGATGCACCGCGAGGGCCGGCGCGGGCAGGATGGGCGCTGCTGATCGGGGTCCATGGCGGCGGGGTCGTCCACGGAGCTGAGCCACCTCAATGCCGCCGGCGAGGTGCACATGGTGGAGGTGGGGGATCGCCCCGCCACCCAGCGGCGTGCCCGGGCCGAGGGGTTCCTGCGCCTGGAGCCGGCGGTGCTGGCGCTGGTGCTGGAGGGCCGCGCTCCCAAGGGCGATGTGCTGGCGGTGGCGCGGGTGGCGGCGATCCAGGCGGCCAAGCGCACCTGGGAGCTGATCCCCCTCTGCCACCCGATCGCCCTCAGCGGCCTGGAGGTGCGGATCGAGCCCGTCGCCGGGGGGGGCGGCCTGCGGCTGGAGGCGGAGGCCCGCACCACCGCCCCCACGGGCGTGGAGATGGAGGCCCTCACGGCCGTGCAGGTGGGGCTGCTCACCCTCTACGACATGCTCAAGTCGGCCGATCCGGCCATGACGATCGGTCCGGTGCGGCTGCTCAGCAAGGAGGGCGGCCGCCACGGGGCCTGGCACCACCCCGAGGCCGGCCCGGAAACCCCTGGCCGTGGCTAATCCGGGGGCGCTGCCCTCCTGCCGCGCCCCATGGTCAAGCCCGTGTTCGTGACCACCACCTTCCACCTGGAGGGCTATGCGATCCGCGACTACAAGGGGATCGTGCGCGGCATTGTGGTGCGCTCCCCCACCCTGATCCAGGGCTTTCTGGGGGGGTTGAAGTCGATGATCGGCGGCCGCATCGGCGCCTACACCCAGATGTGCGAGCAGACCCGCCAGCAGGCCTACGACCAGATGGTGGCCCACGCCCGCCAGCTGGGGGCCAACGCGATCGTGGGCACCCGCTACGACGGCTCCGAGGTGGAGAGCGGCGCCAGCGGTGCCACCGAAGTGCTCTGTTACGGCACCGCCGTGGTGGTGGAGCCCGTGGCCGCGCCGGCGCCGCCTTCGCCCTTCCCGCCCACCTGAGCCTTCTCCTGCCGCCGATGTCGTCTGTCCTGCCCGCCGGTGCTCCCTCCGCCGGGGACCCGCCCCCGGCCGATCCCTTCGGCCCCGAGGGGCTGCCGCTGGAGGAGGCGCGACAGCGGCTGCTGGCCGGCTTGCAGCCCCTCGGCGGCTCCGAGCGTCTTCCCCTTGCGCAGGGCCTCGGGCGGGTCTGCGCCGCGGCCGTACTCGCCCCGGCGGCGGTGCCGGGTTTCCGCGCCGCGATCCTCGATGGCTATGCCATCGCCGCCGGCAGGGCAGAGCCCGGCCAGAGCTGGCCGGTGGTGGGCCGTTCGGCCCCCGGGGCCCCCTTTGCCCGGGCCCTGGCGCCCCACGAGGCGATCCGCATCCTCACCGGGGCCCCCCTGCCGGAGGGCGCCGGGCGGGTGCTGCCCCAGGAGCTGGTGGCGGCGGAGAACGGCACCGTGCGGCTGCGGGAGGCCCCCGGCCCCAACCCCTGGATCCGCGCCGCCGAGGAGGAGGCCGCCGCCGGCCAGGTGCTGCTGCCGGCGGGCGCCCGCCTCGGTGTGGCCGATCTCGCCCGGCTGGCGGGCTGCGGCGTGGCGGAGCTGGCGGTGCGGCCGCGGCCGCGGCTGGGTCTGCTGGTGAGCGGCGAGGAGCTGGTGCCCGCCGGCACTTCGCGCGGACCCGGCCAGATCTGGGAGAGCAACGGCACCCTGCTGGCCGGCCTCTGCGAGCGGCTGGGCTACCCGCTGCAGGAGCGGCGGGTGGTGGGGGATGATCCCGCTGCGCTGCGGGAGGCGCTGGAGGTACTGGCCGCCACCTGTGATGTGGTGGTGAGCACCGGTGGGGTGTCCGCCGGCGACACCGACTGGATCCGGCCCCTGCTGGCGGAACTCGGCTCGGTGGCCTTCTGGAAGTTGTTTCTCAAGCCCGGCCGGCCCTTTGCCTTCGGGGAACTGCGGCGGCCCCGGGGGGAGGGCGCCGTGCCCTTCTTCGGGCTGCCGGGCAATCCGGTGGCGGCGGCGATCACGGCCCTGCAGCTGCTCTGGCCGGCCCTGCAGCGGCTCGAGGGGGCGGAGCCGGAGCCGCTGCCCCGCCTGCGGGTGCGCCTGGCGGGCCCCCTGAAGCGCGGAGCCGGTCGTCCCGAGCTGGCCCGCGCCCGCCTGCAGGTGGGCCCCGCGGGGGAGCTGCTGGCGGTGGTGGAGGGCTCCCAGGCCTCCTCCCGGATCGGTTCGCTGCAGGGGGCGGATCTGCTGCTGGAGATCCCGGCGGAGCGCGGGGCCCTGGAGGCCGGCGAGGAACTCTGGGCCCAGCTGCTGCGAGTGCCGCTGTTCTGATGGCAGCCTGCCGGCCATTGGTCCCCCGAGGCCCCGCCCATGCGTTCTCCGGCTCCTGGTTGGCTTCCTCTGCGGGGGTGCTGCCGGTTTCCGGCTGCCCTGCTGCTGCTGGCCCTGGGGGGAGCGGCCGCGGCTGAGGAACGGGCCGCCGACCTCGGGCCGGAACTCCGCCTGCCCTCCGGCAACCCGGCCGCCTCCACCGCCGCCCCCGGCACCGGTGCGCTGGGCCGCTGGCTCGGCCTGCCCGCCGATTCCCCCCTGCGCCTCGGGGGCGTATGGGTGGGCAACGGTTGTGCGCTGGTCGTGGGTGGGCTCCAGTCGGCGCCGGCCAACGGCCTGGCCCAGCAGCTGCTGGTGGACGCCACTCTCGACCTGGAGAAGGCGGTGGGCTGGCCCGGCGGCCGGGCCTGGGTCCTGGGCCTGCAGGTGAATGCCGGTGCGGGCGCGGCTCTGCCCTCCGGCAGCGTGCAGGGCAGCAACAGCCTGGTGGCGCCCCCGCCGCTGGATCGCACCGAGCTCTACAGCTACGTGCTGCGCCAGGACCTCTGGGATCGCCAGCTGAAGATCCTGGTGGGCAAGCAGGCCGCCAGCATCGAGTTCGCCAACGTCACCCGTCCCGATGTCACCCGCAACCCCACCTACACGGTGCCGGCGCTCAGCGCCCTGGCCTTCACGCCCCTCTATGCGATGCCCACCCTGCTGGGGCGGATGCCGGGCTATCCGGATTCCGCGCTCGGGGCCTCGCTGAGCTGGCAGCCGAAGGCCCTGGATCGCAAGGTGTACCTCAACGCCGGCGTATTCGATGGCCGCGGTGGCGTGGGGGATGGCTCGATCCGCACGGGCACCGCCGCCCCGAGCCTGAGCGGGCCGCTGTTCTCCGTGGCGGAGCTGGGGGGCGGCTGGTCGCTGGGGGCCAGCAATCGCCCGGGTTCCGCCAGCGTTGGCGCCTGGTTCCAGGGCGGCGAGTCGCGCCGCTGCGGCGGCTCCGGCCGCGACCAGACCTGCCTGCGCGAGAACGGAGCCCATGGCTTCTACGGCACCCTGGCCCAGCGGCTGGTGAACTTCCGCTATGGGCGCGACAACAGCGGACTGGTGGGGTTCCTGAGTACCGGCTGGACCCCCTCGATCACCAACCTGATGACCCGCTCGCTCACGGCGGTCCTCACGGCCTTCGCGCCGATGGCGAGCCGTCCCCAGGACAGCTTCGGGCTGGGGGTGTCCTGGGCGCGGGTGAACGACCGCAGTTTTCTCGGGGAGGTGTTCCGCCCCGCGGAGCTGATGCTGCAGGCCTACGGCCAGTTCCACCTGGGCGGCGCCACCTTCCTGCAGCCCGCCCTCACCGTCCTGCCCCAGCCGGGACTCGCCTCCGCCGCACGCAGCTCCACCAACGTGCTGCTGCAGCTGATCACCCTGTTCTGAGGGGCGTGTTGCCCTCCACCCAGCGGCCTTTGCCCCCGGGCTCCAGCTCCTTTTTCCAGAAGGGTGCTTCGTGCTTGAGCGCCTCCAGCAGCTCCTGGCAGCACCGCTGGGCGGGGCCGCGGCGGTCGGCGGCCACCGCCACCAGCACGATCGCTGCCCCCGGCGCCACCCGCCCCACCCGGTGGCGCACCAGCACCGCCTGCACGCCATGGCGTTCGGCCGCGGCGGTGGCGAGCTGCTCCAGCTGGGCCTCGGTCATGCCCGGGTAATGCTCCAGCTCCAGGGCCGCCAGGGGGGTGCCGGCGGCACTCCAGCCCCGCACCCGGCCGATGAAGTGGGCTTCCGCGGCCGCCCCGTGTTCGGCACTCCAGTCCCGCAGCGCCGCGAAGGGATCGAAGGGCGCCGGTTCCAGCGCGAGTGAGAAGGCCGCCCTGCCCTCCCGCGGCGGCAGGCCCGGATCAACCACCGGTGATCGGCGGCAGGTAGGCCACCTCATCGCCCGCCGCCAGGACCCGGCCGGGTTCGGCGAATTCGTGGTTCACCGCCACCCGCACCCCGGGCGGCCAGGGGCCGAGCCCCAGCCGCTGCCAGAGCTGGGCGGCCGTGGGGGACGGCCCCTCACTGCCGCCGCTGGGCTGCGCCGGCTCGTGCAGCGCCAGACGCTGCTCGGCCCAGCCGGCCTGCTCGCGCAATCCGGCGAAGAGGCGCACCCGCAGGGGGGGTGGATCGGCGGGATCGGGGGCCATGGCGGTCGGCTCCAGGCGGATCGGGTCGGAGACCGCTGGGAGTCTGGCCCCAGGCCGGGAGTGTGGGATCCGGGGGGCGCAGGGCACGGCACGGAGAATCGGCCCAGGAGCGGGCAGGGATCGGATCCCGCTCCAGAATGGGGACCCGGCCCCAGAGGCAGGCGTGCCGTTCTGCAGGTGCGGCGGCACGGAAGCTGCGGCATTACCGAAGGTGCGGCAACCCGGGGTGATCCGATCGGTGGTCGTTTCTGCTGAGGATCCCGTTTCGCCATGGCTGATTCCGTCACCCTGATCAGTGCCGCCCTGGTGCGGTCCGGGATGGGGGAAGCCCTGGCGGCCTGGCATGCCCGCCAGGCCGATGCCCTCAGCAGGCAGGACGGCTTCATCAGCACCAACCTGATCCCGCCGCGCCCGGGAGCGGCGGAGCGGCGCTGGTGCACCGAAATCACCTTCGCTTCCGCCGCCTGCCTCGAGGCCTGGCAAGCCTCCAGCCCCTGCCGGCGCCTGCTGGAGGAGGCTGTGCCCCTGCTGGAAGGGGGCGCATTTCAGCAGCATCTGGCGGAGGATCGTGCCGATCCGGAGCGGCGCACCGATGTCACCGAGGTGATCTTCTCGAAGGTCAAGGCCGGGATGGAGGATCAGTTCCGCCAGTGGGCCCAGCGCATCCAGGCCGCACAGGCGCTCTATCCCGGCTATCTCGGCATGTATCTGCAGCCCCCCGCCGCAGGTGGCGAGGGCCACTGGATCACGATCCTCCGCTACGACTCGGCTCCCCATCTCGAAGCCTGGATGAATTCCAGCCAGCGGGCCGCTCTGCTGGAGGAATCCAGGGCCTTCATGGAGCGGGAGGAGTTGATGCGGCTCTCCACCTCGTTTCCCGGCTGGGTTCCCATCGATCCCGTCTCCGGTCAGGCACCACCCGACTGGAAGACGGCGATGCTCGTGCTGCTGGGGCTGTATCCGATCGTGATGCTGCAGTTGCGGCTGCTCAATCCCGTTCTGGCGGCGGCCCGCATCCCTCCGGCGGCGGGAACCTTCCTGGCGAACGGCATCAGTGTGGCCCTCACCAGCTTCCTGACGATGCCCTTCTTTGTGCGGAGGTTCGACTGGTGGTTGTTTCCCGCTCTCGGCTCCCCACGGGCGATCACCCGCCGAGGCGTGCGGCTGCTGGCCCTGCAGTACCTCCTGGAGATTCTCGTGCTCTGGAAGCTGCTGCCGTTCTGATCGCCCCCCACCCCCTGCGGACGATGCCTGTCCTTGAGCCCGGAGCCGCGGCCTACGAGGCCACCCTTGCCGCCCTCTTCCACGGGGAGGCGGCCGCCTCCTCCCCGGCGGCCGTGGTGCAGCCCGCCACGCGGGAGGAGGTGATCGCGGCCCTGGCCTGGGCCCGGGAGCGCTCGCTGCCGGTGTGCATGCGCAGCGGCAGCCACAGCCGCTTCTGCGCCCTCAACGGCAGCCTGGTGATCGATGCCTCCCGCTTCCTGGGCGGGATCACCGTGGCGGCGGGAACGGTGCGCCTGGGGGCCGGCGCCACGATGGGGGCGGTGCTGGAGGCCCTGGCCCCCCACGGGCTTGCCCTCTCGGTGGGCACCCATCCCACCCCCGGACTGGGGCTGGTGCTGCAGGGGGGCATCGGCCACCTCAGCCGCAGCCAGGGCCTCACGATCGATCGGATCCGCGCGATCCATGGCGTTCGCCCGGCAGACGGGGCCCCCTTTGCGATCAACGCCCAGGGCTGGATCGGCCCCCCGCCGCCGGCCGGGGGGGATCCGGCCCGGCTCTGGACCCTGCTGCGGGGGGCGGCCCCCTTCCTGGCCGTGGTGACGGAGGTGGTGCTGGAGCCCCTGCCGCGGGTCCCTCTGAGGGTGCAGCGGGCCCTGCATCAGCTCGAGGACCTGGAGGCCTTGCTCTCCTGTGCGGAAGGGCTGCCGCGGGGCTGCTCCTGTTCGTTGGTGCTGGCCGACCGGCCGGATGCGCCCGGTGCTGCCGTGCTGAGCTTCGCGGTGGCCTGCGACGAGGAAGGCCGCAGCGCCATGGCCCAGCTGTGCGGGAACTGGACGGCCGCCGGCGCGGCCCCAGCCCTGGCGGGGCCCTGGACCACGGAGGCTGCCGGTCTGGAGGGCTGCCCCCCCTTCGATCTGCCCCGGAGTGATGGCAGCACGCCGGAGCTGCCTCCGCCGGCGCGCGATCGCCATGGCCGCGACCGCACCCAGATCTTCTCCCTGCTGCTGCCGGCGGGCCAGGTGGCCCAGGGGCTGGCGGAGCGGCTGCGGCGGGCGGCGGCCGCGGCGCCGAACCGCTCCTGCTGGATCGATCTGCAGCATCTCGGTGGCGCCATGGCCGCCGTGCCGCCGACGGCCACCGCCTTTGCGGGCCGCGCCGCCGAATGGTCGGTGTTGATCACGGCCCTGTGGGAGGCCGACGACCACGCCATGGCGACCCTGGCGGCGGACTGGGCCGAGGCCTGCTTCCTGGATCTCGAGCCCCTGGCCTGCGGGCTCTACATCACCGAGCGCCATCCCGAGGCGAGCCTGGCGGAACGGGAGCTGCGGCTGGCCTTCGGCGAGCACCTCGAGAGCCTGCGGGCGTGGCGGGGTGCCTGGGATCCGGAGGGGATGCTGCCGTCGCTGCTGAAGAATGCTTGCGCCATGGGGGGGCCGGAAGGATCTTCGTAGCTTGAGGGTGATTTTCTGCCGGTGCATGCACCGGAAGCTGCCATGGCTACGGAGCAGGACAAGCAGCACATGCGGGAGGCGATCAAGCTCATGCGGGAGGCCGGAGTGGTGAACAAGACCGGCGGCCCCTTCGGTTGCGTGATCGTGAAGGATGGCCAGGTGATCGGTGCGTCCGGCAACAGCGTGATGCGGGATCACGATCCCTCCGCCCATGCCGAGGTGAATGCGATCCGGCAGGCCTGCCAATCCCTGCAGAGCGTGGATCTCACGGGAGCGGTGATGTACACGAGCTGCGAATGCTGCCCGATGTGCTACGCCACCGCCTACTGGGCACGGATCTCGAAAATCTATTATGCGGCCGGCTGGCAGGATTATGCCGATCTCTTCGATGATGCCAATATCGGTGATGATCTTTCCCTGCCCTATCCGGAGCGCCGCCTCGCTCCCGAGCAGATGCTGCAGGAGGAGGCAGGCGTGGTGTGGGAGGAGTTCCGCCAGCTGCCCGACGGGGCCCGCTATTGATCGGATCCAGGGAGGTTCTCCCTACGATCCAGGCACCGCCGGGATCAATCGTGGTGAGCCTCTCCATCGCCCTGCTCACGGTGTCCGATCGCCGCACCCTGGCGGACGATCCCAGTGGCGATGCCCTGGCGCAGCGGCTGGGGGAGGCGGGCCATCGGCTGCAGGAGCGAACGCTCTGCCCGGATGATCGCTATGCGATCCGCGCCATCCTGAGCCACTGGATCGCCGATCCGGCGGTGCAGGTGGTGCTCAGCAGCGGCGGCACCGGCCTCACCGGCCGCGATGGCACCCCCGAGGCGGTGGCGCCCCTGCTCGACAAGACGATCGAGGGCTTCGGGGAACTCTTCCGGGTGCTTTCGTTCGAGTCCATCGGCACCAGCACCCTCCAGAGCCGCTGCCTGGCCGGGGTGGCGAACGGCACCGTGATCTTCGTGCTGCCCGGCTCCCTCGACGCGGTGAGCACCGCCTGGGATCGGCTGATCCGGGCTCAGCTCGACGCCGGCACCCGCCCCTGCAATCTGGTGCAGCTGCTGCCGCGGCTCACCGAGTCGGCCGATCACCCCGCGCCCGCGCCGGGATGAGCGCGCCGCCGCGGCTGGCGTCGCCGGCGCGGCGGGAGGCGCTGCTGGCCTGGGTGCGCCGCCACCGGGTGCTGCTGGCCCCCCTGGCGCTGCGGCTCACGGCCGAACTGGCGGAGGCGTTGCGGCTTGATCCCGCCACCGCCGGGCTGCGGCTGGAGCTGGCCGGCTCCCTGGAGGCGGGAGGGGACATCACCCTGGCGGCGGCCGTGCTGGCCCGGGAGGTGGGGGCGGTGGTGGCGTTTCTGGATCCAACCGCACCGGTGGGTTCCCCGCCGGAGCTGCCGATGCTGCTGCGGGCCTGCCAGACCAGCGACGTGCCGCTGCTGCTGAACGAGGCCGCCGCCACCCTGGCCCTGCGGGGTCTTTCCCGCGGCCGCCTGGCCGTGCTGCTCTTCAATCCGGTGGCCGGCCAGCGGGATCCGAACCAGGACCTGGCCCAGATCCGCGCGCTGCTCGAGCCGCAGCTGCAGGTGCAGGTGTGCCTCACCCAGCCGGATCTCGATCCCGCCGAGCAGATCCGGGCGCTGCTGGGTCCCCTGCGGGCCCGCCAGGCGCGGCAGCCCGATTCGGCGCTGGTGCTCGCCAGTGGTGGGGATGGCACCGTCTCCGCGGTGGCGGGCGCCCTTCTCGGCAGTGATCTGCCCCTGGGGGTGATCCCCCGCGGCACCGCCAATGCCTTCGCCGGCGCCCTCGGCATCCCCACCGACCTGGCCGGGGCCTGCCGGACGGTGCTGGCGGGCCACACCCAGCGGATGGATGCGGCCCTCTGCAACGACACGCCGATGGTGCTGCTGGCGGGGGTGGGGTTCGAGGCCGGCATGGTGGACCGGGCGACGCGGGAACTCAAGAACCGGCTCGGATCCCTGGCCTACGTGCTGGCGGGGGCCCAGCAGCTGGTGAACCAGCAGCCCTTCCAGGCCCACCTGGAGATCGACGGCAAGGCCGTCACCCTGCAGGCCTCCGCGATCACGGTGGCGAACGCGGCGCCCGGCACCTCGGTGCTGGCCCAGGGCTTCGGCCGGGTGATCCCCGACGACGGCCTCCTGGAGGTGACGGTGGCCACCTCCACCGACCGGCTCCAGGGCCTGCAGGCCCTGGCCAGCCTGGTGGCCTCGGCTGTGGTGCAGACGCCCGTGCCGCACGAGGATCTGCTCTGTCTGCGGGCCCGCCGCATCACCATCGCCACGGCCACCCCCCAGAAGCTGGTGGTGGATGGCGAGATGCTCGAGGGCGACCGCTTCTGCTTCGCGTGCCTGCCCGGCAGTCTGCGGGTGTTTGCCCCCTGGCCGCTGCCCTAGAGCCCCTCCGCCAGGAGCAGGGTTTGTGCCGCCCGCCTGGCATCGGCGGCGGCGCGGGGGGTGTGCTCCAGAAAGGCCACCACCAGGGCGCCCTCCAGCAGCAGCTGCAGCTGCCGGGCGAGGCCCTCCGGATCGCTCAGCGGCAGCTCGCGGCACTCCTGCTCCAGCAGCTGGCGGCATCCGGCCTTGAACGCCTCCGCCACCTGGTGGGGCCGCTCGCTGGGATCGGGGTATTCGCCAGCCGCCTTGAGGAAGAGGCAGCCGTGGAAGGTCGGGGCCGCCACCCATTCGGCCAGCCAGTCGAACACCGCCAGGATGCGCTCGCCCCTGCCGCCGGGCGCGGCGGTGAGACGGGTCTGGAGGGAAGCGCCGATCTCCCCGGTCAGGCGTTCGAGCACGGCGGCGATCAGTTCCTCCTTGGATCCGAACTGCTTGTAGAGGGTCATCTTGGCCACGCCGGCCTCGGCCAGGAGCGCGTCGATGCCCACGGCCCGGTAGCCCAGGCGGGAGAAGAGGGCGGTGGCGGTGTCCATCAGGGCCTCGCGCTTGGCGGAGCGGCGGCTGGGGCTCGTGGAGGCCATGGCTGGGAACGGCTGGCTGGAGCCTACGAAATAGACAGAAAGGTCTGCTACCTTGAAAGAGCAGAAGGGTCTGTCTACCCCGGTCTGTCGACCCCGCTTCCTCCGCCCGCCGCCGCCATGCTGCGTCTCCACGGCCACGAACTCTCCGGCAACAGCTACAAGGTGCGCCTGCTGCTCGATCTGCTCGGGCTCCCCTACGAATGGGTGCGGGTGGATCTGCTCCAGGGCGAACACAAAGGGCCGGCCTTCCTCGCGCTCAATCCCTTCGGACAGGTGCCCGTCCTGGAGGAGGTGGGCACCACTCCCGAAGAACGGGGCACCGTTCTGGCCGATGCCCAGGCGATTCTTTTCTATCTCGCCGCCTCCCAGGGGGATGGCCTGTGGCTTCCCACCGATCCCCTCGAGCAGGCCCGCGTGGTGCGCTGGCTCTCCACGGCCGCCGGTGAGGTGCGGCAGGGCCCCGAGAGTGCCCGGCTGCATCATCTCTTCGGCGTGAAGGCGATTCCGATCGGGCGCGCCCAGGAGAAGGCCGCCTTTCTTCTGGAGCAACTGGAGCGGCACCTGGGCCAGCGGCTCTGGCTGGAGCTGGATCGCCCCACCATCGCCGACCTGGCCGTGTTCCCCTACGTGGCCCTCGCGGGCGATGGCGGCATCGACCTGGCCCCCTACCCCCAGGTGCGGGCCTGGATTCGCCGCATCCAGGCCCTGCCCGGCTATCGCCCCATGGCCGGTCTGGACGCCGCCGCGGCCCCCCAGCCATGAGCCGCCACTACCTCCAGCGCCATTTCACCCCCGCCGTGCGGGAAGCCCAGCGGGAGGCCTATGGCCAGAGCGCTCCGGTGCCGGATGCGCCGGAGCCCGATGGGTTGGGGGAGCGGGAAGTCGCCTTTATTGCCGCCCGCGACAGTTTCTATCTCGCCAGCCTCACCGAAACCGGGGCGCCGTACCTCCAGCATCGCGGCGGTCCGGTGGGCTTTCTGCAGGTGCTCGACGGGCGCACCATCGGCTTCGTGGATTGCGGCGGCAACCGGCAACTGCTCACGGTGGGCCATCTGCGTCGCGATCCGCGGGTGGCCCTGTTCCTGATGGATTACCCCAACCGCCGCCGCCTGAAGATTGACGGCCTCGCCGAGGTTCTGCCGCTGCAGCAACCCGGCGGGGAGGGGGAACGATTCCTGCGCATCACCGTGGAGGCGTTCGACTAGAACTGCCCGCAGTTCATCACGCCGCGCTACACGGCGGCGGAGGTGGAAGCCCGCCTCGCCAGCACGGGCGGCGTCTGGAATCCCAACGGGGAGGAACGGCCTGGCTCTCCCTGAATCTTCCCCGTAGCATCGAGGCCACCTGGGGCCCTGCAAGCCCGCCGATCGTCTGTGGTGGCTGCCGCTCCGGTGTCTCCCCTCCCGCGTGAGATCCCCGTTCTCGTGGTGGGCGCCGGCCCCACCGGTCTCCTGCTCGCCGCTGAACTGAGGCGCCGGGAGGTGCCCACGCTGCTGATCGACGCCCGTTCGGAGGCGTTGCACTGGGATCGCGCCACCGTGATCCATCCGCTCTCGCTCGAACTGTTCGAGTCCCTCGGGCTGATCGAGGAATTCCTCGCCGCGGGTTGCCAGCAGCGCAGGATCCTGATCCACGCCGATGGCTGCCGTTTGGCGGAGCTGGATCTGGCGGACTGCGGCAGCCGCTATGGCTTCAACCTGGGCCTCTCCGAAGAGGTGACCGAATCCATCCTCCTGGCCCACCTGGAACGCCAGGGCGGCGGGGTGCAGCGCTCCTGCCGGCTGGTGGGGCTCCGTCCCCAGGCGGAGGGCGTGATCGCCACGATCGCTGGCCCCGAGGGGGAGCAGCAGCTCCTGGCCCGCTGGGTGGTGGGGTGTGAAGGCCTGCGCAGCACCACCCGCGAGCTGAGCGGGATCGCCTTCGAGGGCCACCCCATCGCCCGTCCCTGGGCCGTGTTCGATGCCACCGTCGACGGCTGGTCCGATGCCTACGAGGCCAACGCCGCCTACCTCGACGACTCCCCGCTGATCCTCACCGCCCTGCCCGGTCGGCGCTGGCGGGTGTACCTGCGGCCCACCTCCGAGGAGGGCGATCTGGTGGCGGAGGCCGCGGCCGTGCTGCAGCGCTATCTCCCCGGGGCGCGGTTCACGGAGGTGGAGAACCCCAGCCGCTTCCATTGCCACACCCGGGTGGCCGGCCGCTTTCGCTCCGGTGCCGTGTTCCTGGCGGGGGATGCCGCCCATGTGTGCTCCCCCGCCGAGGGCCATGGCATGAACTGCGGGCTGCACGATGCGGCCAACCTGGTCTGGAAGCTGGCCCTGGTGCAGCACGGAGCGGCCGGAGAAACCCTGCTCGACAGCTACGAAGCCGAGCGGCGGCCGGTGGCCGAGCAGATCACCCGCTCCGGCGATGCCACCGAGGAGGCCCACGGTCTGCAGGGGCAGGAGGAACGCGCCGCCCGCAACCGGGCGATCGCCGCGATGGCTGCCGATCCGGCGGCGCGGCAGCACGAGGTGGTGGCGGAAACCGAGATGAACCTCACCTATGCCGGCTCCCCGATCACCTGCGGCGCCGATCTCCCCCTGGGGGGCGGGCAGCGGCTGCCCACCACCATGGCGTTGCCGGCCGCCGCTGGCGGCGGCTTCCTGCAGGAGCACACCCACCGCCGCGGCCACACCCTGCTGCTCCTGGGCGATCGCGCTGCCGATGCTGCGGAGCTCACGGCCCTGCAGGCTGCACTGGAACGCCATGCCGCCACCTCCCGGCTGGTGGAGGCGGTGGTGGTGCTGCCCCTGGATCAGCCCCACACCCTCGACCTCGGCCCCCTCACATTGCTGGCGGTGCGCCCGGATGGCTTCATCGGTCTGCGCGCCGATGCCGACCATCTCCCGGCGGTGCAGCGCTACGAAGATCTGGTGCTTCAGAACTCCAGCGGATACTGACTGGGGTGGGTGAACTCCCGTTTCCGGCCCGGGAACGCGTCGAACAGGGCACGATGCCTGGCCAGCCCGTACTCATCCAGCCGGGTTTCGTAGGAGCGCACCCACGCCAGCAGGTTGGGCAGGTTCCGCTCCTGCTCCTCGGGGGAGGCGAACTTCTCCGGCTCCCAGGGCCTGGAGCGGCAATGGGCGAGGCAGACCTCCACCCCTGGATTGAGGAAGAGGAGTTCCTCGCCGTGGACCAGCAGCGGTTCGAGGATGTCGGCATAGCAACCTTCGAGGATCCAGCTTTCGTGGCCGGCGATCCAGCGCTCCGCTTCCGCGACGCTCTCCTCGATGGGGCGCCGTTCGCTGCCGGCGCGGAAGGCCACCTGATCCAGCGAGAGCCGGGCGGCGGGCTGCCTGGCGATCAGGTTCCCCGCCAGGGTGCTTTTGCCGGCGCCGGCGTTGCCGAGCAGGAGGATTCGCATGGCGGACAGGGGACCAGGCTCTCGGAACCGGCTCCAGTCTTTCCCGAACGGCCGTTTGCCGCAGTGGTACGCCCCCACCGCTCGCGCTCCCCGGCAGCGGGCGGCCGCCGAGGTCGGAACGCGCGGGATCCCGAACCGGCCCGCCATGACAAACGGCCCCACCCGGCCTAGACCGAAAGCAGAGGACCCCCCGCGGCCGGAGTCACTCCTCCGGAGCCCCTGATGACGACCACATCCCGTCCCAACGTCTCCGCCCTGGGCATGGCACCCAAGGACATCAGCGATGTAGGTCAGAGCCTGGGCAATCGACTGCGGCTGATGCATGAGCAGCTGCTCGAGATCACGCCCAACGTCGATCGCATCGCCTGCGTGCTCTACGACAAGCGCGATCAAATGTTGCGCACCTTCGTGAACAGCACCCGCCAGGGGCAGCCGATCAAGGGCTACGAGTTCCCCCTGCAGGAAAGCGCTTCGCTCAGCGCCCTGGCCGCCAGCGGCCGCACCCGCGTGCTCGATGAGATCGCCGAGGCGGTGGAGCCCACCAGCCCCCATTCCGAGTGGCTGCTGAGCCAGGGCTACCGCTCCTCGCTGACGGTTCCCCTGTATGACAAGGGCGAGTTCATCGGCTTCCTATTCTACAACTCCCTTCAGCCGGCGGCCTTCACGGAGAGCGTGCAGCACAACCTGGCGCTGTTCTCTGCGCTGATCAACATGACGATCAGCAACGAGCTCAACATGGCTCGTTCGATCACCACCTCAGCCCAGGTGGCACGGGAGTTCGCCAACCTGCGCGATTTTGAAACCGGCGGTCATCTCGATCGCATGGCCCATTACGCGCGCCTGATTGCCCGCGATCTGCGGGTGAGCTATGACCTGAGCGATGAGTATATCGAGCATCTCTATATGTTTGCACCACTGCATGACATCGGCAAGATCGGCATCCCCGACAGCGTTCTGCTCAAGCCGGGGCAGCTGGATCCTCAGGAACGTGCGTTGATGGAAACCCACGTGGACAAGGGCGTGGAGGTGCTGGAGAAGCTGATCGGCGAATTCGGCATGGAGGCGCTGCCGGATGCCTCGGTGATGCGCAACGTGGTGGCCGGTCACCATGAATGCATCGACGGCAGCGGCTATCCCCTCGGATTGAGCGGCGATGCCGTGACCCTCGAAGCGCGCATCATCGCCGTGGCCGACGTGCTCGACGCCCTGATCAGTCACCGCCCCTACAAGGAGGCCTGGTCGATCGAGGCGGCGATCGCCGAGCTGGAACGGCTGGTGGCCATCGGCAAGTTCGACGCCGACTGCGTGGCGGCGATCGAACGGCATCAGGACGAGGTGCTCTCCATTCGCGACCGCTTCAGCGACGTGCATTCATCCAGGCCGGACTGACGGCCCGCGCCCGCTCCAGGGTGGCCTCCAGCTCCCGGCGCCAGTCCCCCGGCCCGAAGCCATGCCAGCGGCCGTGGCCGGGCAGCAGCCAGCGCACGTGGAGATCGAGCAGCCGCTCCACCGAGCGCAGCTGCTCCGGCCAGTTCCACCAGCAGTAGCGCTCGGACGCCACCACCCCCGGCGGATCCACGCCCCACCAGAGGTGGTCGCCGCTGAACAGCACCTGATCGGCAAACAGCACCGCCACCGAGCCCGCCGTGTGCCCCGGCACCGGGATCGCCAGCAGGTCGGGATCGAGCGGGATCGGTTCGGTACCCTCGTAGCGGTGCTCCGCCTCCGGGGCCGCGTCCGCATCGGCGGCGTGGATCCAGCGCTCCGCCCCGAAGTGCCGGGCCCAGGCCGCCTGGTCCGCCACGTCGTCGCGGTGGCTGAGGAGGATCCGCTGCACCCCGCCCAGGGCCTCGATCCGGCGGGCCAGGGCCCCGCTCCAGCGGGGTGAATCGATCAGCACGTTGTTCGGCCGGCCGTCGGCCCCCCGCCGGGTGATCAGCCAGCTGCTCGCCCCGAAGCTCCGGCGAGAAGCCCAGCCGCAGTAGGCCACCTCCCCCTGCGGCAGGCGCACCACCGGCCAGGGGAAGCCATCGGCCGGGGTGCGCGCCAGCAGTTCCTTGGGAGCGCCGATCGCCGCCACCGGGCAGGCCTGCAGCGCCAGCAGGGCCGTGCGGGTTTCTTCCTCGCCCCGGGGCTGGGCCCACACGTGGGAGGTGCTGCCGCTGGGGGCGAAGTGGGCCGGATCGAACTGCCAGCAGGTGCCGCAGTCGATGCAGGTACCATCCACGTAGAAGGGGCCGTCTGCATTGGCGGCCAGGCGCTCGCTCGCTCGGGCCATGGGGGAGAGGCAACAGCATCCTCAGCCTGATCGATTGTGCCGGCCTGGCCCACATCCTTCGGCTGGGGCTATAGAGCAACAGCACCCCGTTCCGGCCCCATGGACCCCAGCGCGGATCTCACCGGCCTCTTTCTCCAGCTGGCCTGCGGCAACTGGGTCACCCAGATGATCCACGCGGCGGCCGAACTGGAGCTCGCCGACCATCTGGCCGCCGCCGGTCCGCAGGGCCTGCCCGCCGAGGAGCTCGCCGCCCGCTGCGGCGCCAACGGCGATGCCCTCTTCCGCCTGTTGCGGGGCCTGGCCAGCCTGGGTCTGTTCGCCGAAACCGAGCCGCGCCGCTTCGTGCTCACCCCCCTGGCGGAGCTGCTCCGCAGCGACCACCCCGGCTCCCAGCGCCAGTTCGCCCGCATGCTCGGCGGCGAGCACTACGACGCCTGGGCCGATCTGCTCCACAGCGTGCGCACGGGTGAGAGCGCCTTCCGCCACCACTTTGGGGAGCCCGTGTTCCCCTGGTATGGCCACAACCCGGAGCGCGGCGCCATCTTCGACGGCGCCATGACCGACTTCTCCCGGGTGGAGACCCAGGGCTTCCTGGCGGCCTACGACTGCAGCGGCCTCACCCACCTGATCGACGTGGGCGGCGGCCGGGGTCAGCTGCTCCAGAGCGTGCTGCGCCAGCACGGCCACCTGCGCGGCACCCTCTTCGATCAGCCCGCCGTGGTGGAGCCGGTGGCGGTGCCGCCGGAGCTGGAGAACCGCCTCCAGATCGCCTCCGGCGATTTCTTTGCGGATGTGCCCGCCGGCGGCGATGCCTACCTGCTCAAGCACATCCTCCACGACTGGGGCGATGACGCCTGCCTCACGATCCTGGGCCACATCCGCCGGGGCCTCGCCCCTGGCGGCAGGGTGCTGATCCTCGAGCAGGTGATTCCCCCCGGCAACGATCCGGCCCCCGCCAAGATGCTGGATCTGAACATGCTTGTGATGACCGAGGGCGGCCGCGAGCGCACCCCCTCCGAGTACGCCCTCCTGCTGGAGCGGGCCGGGCTGCGGCTGGTGGACCTCCACCCCACCCCCTCGCCGATCAGCGTGGTGGAGGCGGTGGCGGCTTGAGCACGCCGGCCCCCGGATCCGCCCTGGCCCTGCGTCTCCCCTGGCTGCGGGCGCGCCTCTCGCGCCGCATCGCCTTCTGGATCTTCTTCAACTTCCTGGTGGTGGAGGCGATCGTGCTGGTGCCCTCGGTGCTGCGCCAGGCGGAGCGGCTCGGCGAGCAGCTGCGGGAGGTGACCAACGCCAAGATCCAGTGGCTGGTGACCATGCAGCCCCCCGACAGCCCGGAGGCCCTGCTGCAGCAGGTGGAACGGCTGCAGGGGCCCTCCATGGTGGCCGCCCTCAGCGGGGCCTCCCTCTACCGCGCCTCCAGCGGCGAGCGGCTGGGGGGCTTCGGCACCGCGCCGGTGCTGCGGCCTGCCGATCTCCCCGCCGGCGCCTCGCAGGGCCGCTGGTATCCCCTGGAGTACGCCTACGACGGCCTCTGGGGACCCGAAAGCCTGCGGGGGGCCGATGTGGTGCTGGTGATCCGCCACGACGACGCCTCCCTGCGGCAGGGGCTGCAGACCTACATCCGCAACATCGTGCTGATCGTGCTGGGCATCGCCAGCTTCCTCACCCTGATCACGATGCTGGTGATGCAGCGGCTGGTGATTGGCCGGGTGCTGCTGCTGCACGATCACCTGCTCCGCTCCGGCCATGCCTTCGCGGAGGGCATGCCCGCCGATCCGGAGAGTTTCCTGATCCCGGCCCATGCCACCCGGCGCCCTGATGAACTCACCGATGTGATCGAGGCCTTCAACCGCTCCTTCGAGCGCACCAGCGACGAGATGGAG
Organism: Synechococcus sp.; assembly: GCA_046081905.1. GTDB lineage: Bacteria > Cyanobacteriota > Cyanobacteriia > PCC-6307 > Cyanobiaceae > CBW1002. The sequence goes on from JBJTWS010000017.1 coordinate 19,613, forward strand.
CGCCGCATCGAGGCGGAGGCCGCCGCCCAGGCGGAGCGCGACCGGGCCGAGGGCCTGCTGCTCAACATCCTGCCGGCGCCGATCGCCGAGGAGATGAAGCGGGGCCGCCGCACGATCGCCGAAACCCACGCCGATGTGACGGTGCTGTTCGCGGACATCGTGGGCTTCACCGACCTCTCCACCCGCATCGACGGCGATGCCCTCGTGGCCCTGCTGAACCGCATCTTCTCCCGCTTCGATGAGCTCAGCGAGCACCATGGGCTCGAGAAGATCAAGACCATCGGCGACAGCTACATGGTGGTGGGCGGCCTGCCCACGGCCCTGGAGCACCACGCTGCCGCAGTGGCCGAGATGGCCCTGGCGATGCAGGCGGCGATCGCTGCGATCGAAACCCCGCTGCTGGGCACCCTTGCCCTGCGGATCGGCCTGCACAGCGGGCCCGTGGTGGCCGGGGTGATCGGCCGCCGCAAATTCATCTACGACCTCTGGGGCGAAACCGTGAACGTGGCCAGCCGCATGGAATCGAACGGCGAACCCGGCCGCATCCAGCTCACCGAGGCCACCGCCCGCCGGCTGGAGGGGCGGTATGCCGTTACCCCCCGGGGGCTGGTGCCGATCAAGGGCGTGGGGGAGATGGCCACCTTCTGGCTGGAGGGTCCGCTGGCCGCGCCGCCCGCGGCTTCCAGACAGGATGGCGGAGCATCGCCGGCACCGGGCGCCCGCTCCATGACTGCTGATTCCGCCGCCTCCACCCCCGCGGTGGCCGCCCGGGCCCAGTGCCCCTACTGCGGCGTGGGCTGCGGCCTGGAACTGAAGCCCCCGGCCGGTGTGAACCCGGAGGATCCGAGCTGGGGCGCCCGCGGCGATCGTCACCACCCCTCCTCCCTCGGCCAGGTGTGCGTGAAGGGGGCCACGGTGGGGGAGACCCTGCACCACAACCGCCTCACCACGCCCCTCTGGCGGGAGCGCATCAGCGAGCCGTTCACGCCGATCACCTGGGAGCGGGCCTTCACGCTCCTGGTGGAGCGCATCCACGCCACCCTGGCCGGCCGGGGGCCCTCGGCCCTGGCGATCTACGGCTCCGGCCAGTTCCTCAGCGAGGATTACTACGCCGCCAACAAGCTGCTGAAGGGGGCGCTGGGGAGCAACAACTTCGATGCCAACTCGCGGCTGTGCATGAGCTCCGCCGTGAGCGGCTATGCCCGCAGCCTCGGCTCCGATGGTCCCCCCTGCTGCTACGACGACCTGGATACGGCCGATCTGGTGCTGCTGATCGGCACCAACACCGCCGAGTGCCACCCGGTGCTGTTCCAGCGCCTGCTCAAGCGCAAGCGCAAGGTGAAGGAGGCCCTGCAGCTGGTGGTGGTGGATCCCCGCGCCACCGCCACCAGCGACGCCGCCGACCTGCACCTGGCGATCCGCCCCGGGACGGATCTGGCCCTGCTGCACGGCCTCGGACACCTGCTGCTGCGCGACGGTGGCGTGGATCCGGCCTTCGTGGACGCCCATACCGAGGGCTTCGAGGAGCTGGCGGCCCTCTGGGCCATCTGGACGCCGGAGCGGGTGGCGGCCCTCTGCGGCATCCCCGAGGCGCAGCTGCTGCAGCTGGCCCAGCTCTGGCGGCGCAGCCCCGCGGTGCTCAGCCTCTGGTCGATGGGAGTGAACCAGAGCGTCGAGGGCAGCGCCACCGTGTCGGGCATCGTGAACCTCCATCTGGTGAGCGGCCAGATCGGCCGACCTGGCGCCGGCCCCTTCTCGCTCACGGGACAGCCCAATGCCATGGGCGGCCGGGAGGCCGGTGGCCTGGCCCAGCTGCTGCCGGGCTACCGCTCCGTGGCCGACCCCGAACACCGGCGCGCGGTGGAGCAGCACTGGGGCTTTGCGCCGGGCTCGATCGCGCCGGAGCCGGGCCTGGATGTGTGGCGCCAGGTCGAAGCGATGGAGCGGGGCGAGCTCGACCTCTGGTGGGTGGCCGCCACCAATCCGCTGGTGAGCCTGCCCTGGCTCGATCGGGTGCGGGCCGCGGCGGAGTGCTGCCCCCTGGTGGTGCTGAGCGAGGCCTATGCCGGCACCGAAACCGCGGCAGTGGCCCACCTGCTCCTTCCCGCGGCCCAGTGGAGCGAGAAGAGCGGCGTGATGACCAACTCCGAGCGCCGCGTCACCCTCTGCCCCGCCTTCCGCGAGCCCCCCGGCGAGGCCCGCCCCGACTGGGCGATCTTCGCGGAGCTGGGGCGGCGGCTGGGCTTCGCCGAGCAGTTCGCCTGGCGGGACGCGGCAGAGGTCCACGCCGAGCTGGTGGCCCTCACCGCCGGCCGGGTCTGCGACATGGGCGGCCTCAGCCACGGGCTGCTCGCGGCCCACGGCCCGCAGCAGTGGCCCTTCCCCATGGGCACTCCCCCGGGCAGCGGCCAGGCCCGCCTCTACGGCGAGGAGGGCAGCCCCTTCCCCGGCGCGCCGGCCGGCCATCGCTTCCCCACCGCCAGCGGCCGGGCCCGCCTCTGGGCGGATCTGCCCCTGGGGCTGGCGGAGCCCCCCTGCGAGCACTTCCCGCTGGTGCTCACCGTGGGGCGGGTCCTGGGCCACTGGCACACCATGACCCGCACGGCCCATGTGGCACGGGTGCGCAAGCAACATCCCGGCCCCCTGCTGGAGGTACACCCCACCGATGCGGCCGCCGCCGGGCTGGTGGAGGGTGGCTGGGCCTCGGTCTGCTCCCGCCGTGGTGCCGTGGCGGCGCCGGTGTCGATCACCGAGCGGATCCGGCCCGGCACCGTGTTCCTGCCGATGCACTGGGGGGCCTCCCAGCCGGAGGCCTGCGAGGCCAACCGGCTGATGCACGAGCTCGGCTGCCCCCTCTCGAAGCAGCCGGAGCTGAAGGCCGCGGCGGTGCGGCTCGAGCCGCTCAGCGCCGCGTCGCCGGTCGGCGCTCCTCCAGCAGCTTCGGGCTGAGCCGCAGACCCCCCTGGGCGGAGGCCTCGGGGGCGATCAGGCCCGCCTGGCGCCATTTTGAGAGCTGGCGGGTCACGGTGACCCGGGTGTGGCCCACCAGCTCGGCGATGCGGCCGTGGGTGAGCCGCAGGGGGAGTTCCACCCAGGGGCCGCAGCGGTGGCCGAGCCGTTCGGCCAGCAACTGCAGCAGGGCCTGCAGGCGCTGTTCGGCGTCGCTGAGGTGGCGCACCAGCAGCAGCGCCACGGCCCAGTCGGTGAGGCTGCTGGCCCCCTCCTCCGGTAGGGCGTGGCCGCCCTCGCCCTCCAGCAGTTCCACCGGGGTGAGGGCCTCGAGGTGCAGCCAGGAGCGGCGCAGCAGATCGAGGGGCAGGTGGTCGCCGCCGCGCAGGAAGCCCAGGGTCACGGCCTCCTCGGCCAGCCCGTCGAAGGGATCGCCGGCCGAGGCCTCCGACACGGCCACCCGCAGCAGACCCTGCTGCACGTGGAGGCAATGGCAGCGGAGCAGCACCTGGGCATCCAGGAGCAGGGTGTGCCCCTCAGTGATGCGCATCGCGGTGGGGAGAGGGGGTGCGGCTGCGGCGACGCTGGGCGCGTCAGTCCACATCGTGGGCGTAGCGGCGGAAGAGGAAATCGAGGGCGTGGTTGCGCAGCTGCCCATAGCGCTCGTCGTCCTGGATGGTCTCGTAGCGGCGCGGCCGCTCGAAGGGAACGTCGAGGAGCTCGCCGATCGTGGCGGAGGGACCGTTGGTCATCATCACGATCCGATCGGCGAGGAACAGGGCCTCATCGATGTCGTGGGTGATCATCAGAACGGTGGGTTTCTGCTCGTGCCAGATCTCCAGCAGCTCCTCCTGCAGTTCCTCCTTGGTGATCGCATCCAGGGCACCGAAGGGTTCATCCAGCACCAGCACCGCCGGCTGCACCGCCAGGGCCCGGGCGATCGCCACCCGCTGCCGCATGCCCCCGGAGAGCTGCGGGGGGCGCTTGTGGCGGGAATCGAGCAGGTGCACCATCTCGAGGTGGTGTTCCACCACCTGCCGGCGGCTGGGGGCGGGCAGCTCCGGCCGGGCGGCCTTCACCGCCAGCTCCACGTTCTCCCACACGGTTTTCCAGGGGAGCAGCGAATAGTTCTGGAACACCACCATCCGGTCCGGACCCGGCCGCTCGATCGGCTGGCCGTGCAGGGTCACCTGGCCGCTGCTGGGCCGCAGGAAGCCGGACACCATGTTCAGCAGGGTGCTCTTGCCGCAGCCGGAGTGGCCGATCACGCAGAGGAATTCGCCCTGCTGCACGCTGAGGTTGATGTCCCGCAGGGCCTCGAAGGGGCCGCGCTGGGTCTGGAACACCTGGCCCACATCCTGGAACTCCAGGAAACCCGTGCTGCCAGTGGAACCGGGATGCATGGTGGCGGGAACAGGAGCGGTGGGCAGGGTGCTGGCCGGAGTGGTGGAGGGGGCGCGTCGTTGGCGCTGCAGCAGGGGGGACATGGCGTCAGCGGCGGGCGGTCTGGGCGGTCTTGAGGCGGCGCTGTTCCTGGAGGAAATGGATCAGTTCGGCGCGCAGGTGGTAATAGTCGCGGTGTTCCATCACCGCCAGGCGCTCCCGCGGGCGGGGCAGGGGCACCTCGAGAATGCGTCCGATCCGGGCGGCGGGGCCGTTGCTGAGCATCACCACCCGATCGGAGAGCAGCAGGGCCTCATCCACGTCGTGGGTCACCATCACGGCGGTGAGCCCCGATTCCTGGCACACCTGCATCAGTTGCTGCTGCAGGTTGCCTCGGGTGATGGCGTCGAGCGCCCCGAAGGGCTCATCGAGCAGCAGCAGGCGCGGCCGGATCGAGAGGGCCCGGGCGATCGCCACCCGCTGCTTCATGCCGCCGGAGAGTTCGGCGGGGTACTTGTCGGCGGCCTGGGTGAGGCCCACCGCGTGGATGTTGCGCTCCACGATCTCGCGGCGCTCGCCCGGGCTGGCCTTGGGGTTCACGGTGTTCACCGCCAGGGCGATGTTCTGCCGCACCGTTTTCCAGGGCAGCAGCGAATAGTTCTGGAACACCACCATGCGATCCGGACCCGGATCGGTCACCTGGCGGCCGTTCATCAGGATGCCGCCTTCGCTGGCCTGGCTGAGGCCGGCCATCAGGTTGAGCAGGGTGCTCTTGCCGCAGCCGGAGTGGCCGATCAGGGAAACGAACTCCCCTTCGGCGATGTCGAGGTCGATGTTCTCGAGGGCCACATAGCGGCCGCCCCCGTCGAGGGGGAACACCTGGGTAACGGCGTCGACCGTGATCAGTCCTTGGGCGGTTGCCATCTCAGTTGGCCCCCTTGCTCACCTTGGAGCCGATGAAGGCCACCAGCCGGTCGAGGCACAGGCCCACGATCCCCACATAGACAATCGCGAGGATGATCTGACTGGCACTGGAGTCGCCGCCGGCGTTGTAGGCGTCCCAGATGAAGTAGCCGATGCCGCCATCGGCCTTCAGCATCTCGGCTGCCACGATCGCCAGCCAGGCCAGACCCACGGCAATGCGCAGACCGGTGAACACATAGGGCACCGTGGCCGGAATCACGATGTTCATGATGTATTCACCCCGGCGAAGCCGCAGCACGCGCGCCACGTTGGTGTAATCCTGCGGGATCTCCCGGATGCCCACGGCCGTGTTGATGATGATCGGCCAGATGGCGGTGATGAAGATCACAAATACCGCGGAGGTGTTGGCGTCCTGGAACACCATCAGCGAGATCGGAAACCAGGCCAGTGGCGGCACCGTGCGCAGCACCTGGATCACCGGATCGAAGCCCTTGCCGATGAAGCGGCTCATGCCCAGCACACCGCCGATGGCGATGCCCACCACGGCGGAGAGGCCATAGCCGATGGCCACCCGCTGCAGGGAGATCAGGATCTGCCAGCCCAGCCCCTTGCTGGTGCCGCCGTCGTCATAGAAGGGCTGGGAGATGTAGGGATCCCAGGTGTCCACAATCACGTTCACCGGGCCCGGAAGCCGGGCGTTCCCCAGCACGAGGGAGAGCAGCTGCCAGGCCAGCAGGAAGGCGCCGATGCAGATCAGATAGGGAAGGATCTGGGGCAGCCCCGGCAGCAAACGCCGCGATCGGCGCCGGGGCAGGGAGGCGGTGAGGGTCATCGAGGAGGGCGGAGTGATGGAGCGGGGTCGCCGCTCCATCGCGAGCGGCGACCGGTTGGGAATCAGGACAGGGCCTTGATCTTGAGGCTGTCGAGGTAGGCCTTCGGGTTCTCGGGATCGAACACCATGCCGTCGAAGAAGGTCTCCTTGCCGCGGGAATCGCTGGCGGGGATCTCCTTGGCCATGCCGATGGCCGTGGCGGCCTCCTTCCAGAGGTCGGCGCGGTTCACCTTGTTCACCAGGGCGTCGATGTCGGTGTCGGCCGGCAGGTAGCCCCAGCGCATGTCCTCGGTCACGAACCAGGCGTCGTGGCTCTTGTAGGGGAAGGAGGCGTTGCTGTCCCAGAACAGCATCTTGAAGGGGCTGTTCTTCACATCACGGCCATCGCCGTAGTTCACGTTGCCGGCCAGGCGCGGCTTGATATCGGCTACGGGAGCCTTGATGTACTTGTCCTTGGAGATGATTTCGCACATCTCGTCGAGGTTGGCGGGATCCTGGCACCAGATCTGGGCCTCCTGAACGGCCATCAACATCGCCTTGGCAGCCTTGGGGTTCTTATCCACCCAATCAGCGCGCATCGAGAAGGATTTCTCGGGGTGCTTGTCCCAGAGTTCGCCGGTCTGAGCAGCGGT
>JBJTWS010000018.1:0-5833 GCA_046081905.1 Synechococcus sp.
TCCTCGCGGGGGAGGATGCGGCTGATGATGCCCTTGTTGCCGTGGCGGCCGGCCATCTTGTCGCCCACCTGGATCTTGCGGCGCTGGGCCACATACACCCTCACCACCATGTTCGCGCCCGGCGGCAGCTCGTCGCCCTGCTCGCGGGTGTAGATTCGCACGTCCACGACGCGGCCGCGCTCGGTGCTGGGCACCCGCAGGGAGTTGTCGCGCACGTCGCGGGCCTTCTCGCCGAAGATGGCGCGGAGCAGCTTCTCCTCGGGGGGCTGATCGGATTCACCCTTGGGGGTCACCTTGCCCACCAGGATGTCGCCACTCTCCACATAGGCACCGATGCGGATGATGCCCATCTCATCGAGGTTGCCCAGGCTCTCCTCGGCCACGTTCGGGATCTCGCGGGTGATCTCCTCGGGGCCGAGCTTGGTCTGGCGGGCTTCGATCTCGTACTTCTCGATGTGAACCGAGGTGTAGAGATCGTCCTGCACGAGGCGATCACTCACCAGGATCGCGTCCTCGTAGTTGTAGCCCTCCCAGGGCATGTAGGCGATCAGCACGTTCTGGCCCAGGGCGATCTCACCGCCCTCACAGGCGGAGCCATCGGCCAGCACCTGACCGGCGATCACGGGGTCGCCCAGCTTCACGATCGGCCGCTGGTTGAGGCAGGTGTCCTGGTTGGAGCGCTGGTACTTCTGCAGGTAGTGGGTGTGATCCACCCCCTGCTCATCGCGGATCACGATCGCGGTGGCATCCACGAAGGTGACCGTGCCGTTCACCTTGGTGATCGGCACCATGCCGGAGTCGCGGGCCACCTGGGTCTCCAGACCGGTGCCCACCAGGGGCCGCTCGGGGCGCAGCAGCGGCACGGCCTGGCGCTGCATGTTGGAGCCCATCAGGGCGCGGTTGGCGTCGTCGTGCTCGAGGAAGGGGATCAGGGAGGTGGCCACCGAGATCACCTGCACCGGCGAGAGCTGGACGTAGTCCACCTGCTCGGGGGGCACCTTCTCGAAGTCCTGGCGGTAGCGCACCGGCACCAGGTCGGCGGTGATGCGGCCCTCGGCGTCGGTGGCCACGTCACCGGGGGCGACACGGCACTCGTCTTCCAGGTCCGCGGAGAGGTAGATGGGATCGCCCTGCTTGAGCACGATCCCGTTCTCCACTTTCCAGAAGGGGGTTTCGATGAAGCCGTACTCGTTCACCCGGGCGTGGGTGGCGAGCGAGCCGATCAGACCGGCATTCGGTCCCTCGGGGGTCTCGATCGGGCAGATGCGGCCGTAGTGGGAGGGGTGGATGTCGCGCACGGCAAAGCCGGCCCGCTCGCGGGTGAGGCCGCCGGGGCCGAGGGCGCTGATGCGGCGCTTGTGGGTGAGCTCCGCCAGGGGGTTGGTCTGATCCATGAACTGGCTCAGCTGGCTGGAGCCGAAGAACTCCTTGATCGCCGCCACTAGGGGCTTGGGGTTCACCAGCTGGGCCGGGGTGAGCGATTCGGTCTCGCCCACGGTCATGCGTTCCTTGATGATCCGCTCGAGCCGGTTCAGGCCCACCCGCACCTGGTTCTGCAGGAGTTCGCCCACCGAGCGCACGCGGCGGTTGCCGAGATGGTCGATATCGTCCAGCGTGGCGCCGCCCACATCGAGCTCGAGGTTGATCAGGTAATCGATCGTGCTCAGCACATCCTCGGGGGTGAGGGTGCGGGTGGCATCGGGGATGGTGAGCCGAAGCTTCTTGTTGATCTTGTAGCGACCCACCCGACCGAGGTCGTAGCGCTTCGGATCGAAGAAGCGGCTGTGCAGCAGCTGCTGGCCGCCGCTCACCGAGGGGGGTTCACCCGGACGCAGCTTCTTGTAGAGCTCCAGCAGGGCCTGATCTTCCGAGGCGATGCCTTCGTCGTTGGCGGCCTCGATCGACTTCTGGTAGTACTCCGGGTGCCGCAGCTTGTCGAGCACGTCGTTGTCGGAGAGGCCGATGGCCCGCATCAGCACGTGCGCGTTGATCTTGCGGGTCTTGTCGACCCGCACATGCAGGAGATCGTTCTTATCCGTTTCGAACTTCAGCCAGGCGCCGCGGTTGGGGATCAGGCTGGCGTTGAAGGTCTTGCGGCCGTTCTTGTCCTGCTCGTCCTTGAAGTACACCCCCGGCGAGCGCACGATCTGGTTCACGATCACCCGCTCGGCGCCGTTGATGATGAACGTGCCCCGCTCGGTCATCAGCGGCAGCTCGCCGATGAACACCTCCTGCTCCTTGATCTCGCCGGTCTCCTTGTTGACCAGCCGGCAGGTGACATACATCTGCGAGGCGAAGGTGGCATCACGCCGCTTGGCCTCTTCCACATCGTGCCGCGGACGCTTCAGGCGGTACTCGCTACCGATGAAGTGCAGCTCCAGCTTGCCGGTGTAGTCGGTGATCGGCGAGAAGCTCTCCAGCTCCTCGATCAGGCCCTTCTCCAGGAACCATTTGAAACTCGCACGCTGTACCTCCACCAGATCGGGCAGGTAAGTGGCGGTCTTGGCGACCTGGATCGCGCTGCTCATGCGGTGGACCTGCAGGAACGGTTGGGGGGAGGTTGGACCTGGTGGTTTCCCGGCGGCCCAGGGCCGTTCGGGATCCCACGGTGTGGGGGTGGTGGTGGGTGGGGAACAGCGGAGGGCGCACCGCCGCTCAGGCACCGACACGCAAGCGCCCGCCCCTGAAAGCCAGGAGCGGCCGCCCGCTGGGGCGCGCCTTAGGGAATGTGCTTCACGGCTGCAGGCGTCGACAAAGGAGCGCTTCCGCTACCAGGCCAATGGAAAATCATACACTGTGAAGGGTCAGGCCAAACAGCCGCGCAGCATTGGCTGAGCTGGTACGGGCCACCGTCTCCACGGACTGGCCGCGGAGTTCAGCCACCCCCTCAGCCACGGCGGCCACGTAGGCGGGCTCGTTGCGCTTGCCGCGGCGGGGCACCGGTGCCAGGAAGGGGCAGTCGGTCTCCACCAGATAGCGATCGTCCGGCACCGCCCGGGCGCAGGCATGGGTGGCCTCGGCCTTGGGGAAGGTGACGGTGCCGCTGAAGCTGATGAAGAACCCCAGGGAGAGGAAAGCCTCCATCTCCTCCGGCGTACCGCCCCAGCAGTGCATCACCCCCCGGGGGCAGTGCCCCTCGGAAGCCCGCTGGCGTAGCACCTGGAGCATGGGCTCGGCGGCGTCGCGGCAGTGGATGATCACCGGCAGATCCAGCTCCACGGCCAGATCGAGCTGGGGGGCCAGCACCGCCAGCTGCTCCTCGAGGTTCTTCACCCGGAAGAGATCCAGGCCGAGCTCGCCGATCGCCACCACCCGGGAATCCGCCTGGGCAGCCTGGCGGAGCACCGCGGCGGTGTCGGCCTGCCAGTGCTCGGTGTCGAGCGGATGCACGCCCACCGAATAGCGGAGTTCCGGGAAGCGATCCGCCAGGGCGCGGATGGCCGGGATCTCGGAGGGCTCGACGCAGGCGTGGACCAGGCTGCGGACCCCGGCCTCCCGCCAGCGCTCGGCCACGGCCTCCAGATCGTCGTCGAAATTGCGGAAGACGATGTGGCAGTGGCTGTCGACCAGGGTCGGCGGCATGGAAACGCGGAAGGGAGCTGGGACGATTCAGCCGTTGGCGGCGGCGGGTTCGATCACCTTCTTCACCGCGGCGCTGAGGCGCGACTTCTGGTTGGCCCCGGTGTTGCGGTGCAGGACGCCGCACTTCACGGCCTTGTCGATCTTGCTGAACGCGGCGTTCATGCTGGTCTGCACCTGGGCCTTGGCCTCCTCCCCGGGCTGCTGGGCATAGCTCGAGCAGGCGGTGAAGCAGCGCTTCATCAGCGTGCGCAGCGCAGACTTGTAGCTGCGGTTCCGCAGGCGGTTGCGCTCCGCGATCTCGATGCGCTTCTTCGACGACTTGTTATTGGCCACAGGCGTGCTGGCGCGGATTCGGCAAACGGAGATCCTACCTGCCCGTCCTCCGGCCTTCCTGTCGCCCGGGCCCTAGCTTGGCCCCCTGTCCCTGCCGCGCCGCCGCGCCCTGCCTCCGTGGTCGCCACCCCCTCCTCCCCCGCCGGCCCCACCACGCTGACCCTCAGCCGCCTGAGTGATCCGGCGGCGGCACGGCAGCGGCTCGAGGCGATCGCCGAGCGCACCGACGGGAGCCGGCTGCGGGAGGAGCAGCGCCGGGTGGAGGAGATCCTCGAGCAGGTGCGGCAGCAGGGCGACCGGGCCCTGATGGAGCTCACCGAGCGCTTCGACGGGATCCGCCCCGACCCGTTGCGCATCCCGCCCGAGCGCCTGCAGGAGGCCTGGGAAGCGTCCCCGGCAGCGCTGCAGCAGGCCCTGCAGCTGGCCCATGAGCGCATCACCCGCTTCCACGAGCAGCAGCGGCCGGCCGATCTGCAGCTGAGCGGGCCCCATGGCGAGAGCCTCGGGCGCCGCTGGCGGCCGGTGGAGCGGGCCGGGCTCTACGTGCCCGGAGGTCGCGCTTCGTACCCCAGCACCGTGCTGATGAACGCCGTACCCGCCCGGGTTGCCGGCGTGGAGCGGCTGGTGATGGTGACCCCACCCGGCCCCGGCGGTGAACCCAACCCCACCGTGCTGGCGGCCGCCCACCTGGCCGGGGTGGAGGAGGTGTACCGGATCGGCGGCGCCCAGGCGGTGGCGGCTCTGGCCTACGGCACCGAAACGATTCCGCAGGTGGACGTGATCAGCGGCCCGGGCAACCTCTACGTGACCCTGGCCAAGAAGGCCGTGTACGGCCGGGTGGCGATCGATTCGCTGGCGGGCCCGAGCGAGGTGCTGGTGATCGCCGACCACACGGCCCGCCCCGACCAGGTGGCGGCCGACCTGATGGCCCAGGCCGAGCACGATCCTCTCGCCGCCGCGATCCTGCTCACCACCAGTGCCGCCCTGGCCGATGCCCTCCCCGCGGCCCTGGAGGCCCAGCTGGCGGGCCATCCCCGCGCCGCCATCACCCGCAGCGCCCTCAACGACTGGGGGCTGGTGGTGGTGTGCCCGGATCTGGCCACCGCCGCGGAGCTCAGCGATCGCTTCGCGCCGGAGCACCTGGAGCTGCTGGTGGAGGAACCCGAGGCCCTGGCCGATCGGATCCAGCACGCCGGCGCCATCTTCCTGGGCCCCTGGACCCCCGAGGCGGTGGGCGACTACCTGGCCGGGCCGAACCACACCCTGCCCACGTCCGGCACCGCCCGCTTCGCCGGGGCCCTGAGCGTGGAGACCTTCCTGCGCCACACCTCGATGATCCGCTTCAACCGGGCAGCCCTGGAGGCCACCGGCGCCGCCGTGGTGACCCTGGCCGAGAGCGAGGGGCTCCACAGCCACGCCGAATCGGTCCGGCGCCGGCTGGCCTGAGGGTCAGGCGCGCACCAGGTCGCGCACGCCGGGCACCCCGTCGACGATCTCGCCCACCAGCACCTGGTCGGTAAGGTTCACGAACAGGCCGTTCTCCAGCACGCCGGGGAGGTTGTTGATCTCCTTCTCCAGGGTCACCGGATCGGTGATGCCGCCGGCGAACTTCACATCCAGCACCAGGTTGCCCTGGTCGGTCACCACCGGGCCGGCCTTCTTCACGGCCATGCGCAGCTGGGCCTCGCCGCCCAGGGCGGCCAGCTGGGCCTGCACCTGGCGCCAGGCGCCGGGCAGCACCTCCACCGGCAGCAGGAAGCCCAGGTTGAGGGTATCCACCAGCTTGGTGGCATCCACCACCACCACGAAGCGCTCGGCGCGGCGGGCCACCAGCTTCTCCTGCACGTGGCAGGCGCCACCCCCCTTGATCAGCTGGAAGGAGGGATCCACCTCATCGGCGCCGTCGATGGCCAGATCG
>JBJTWS010000019.1:0-12131 GCA_046081905.1 Synechococcus sp.
CCGACCACCCCAGCGACATGGAGCGCTGGCAGGAGCTGGTGACCAAGCTGCGCAACCCCGGGCCGGCCGTGAAGGTGGCGCTGGTGGGCAAGTACGTGCAGCTCAACGACGCCTACCTCTCGGTGGTGGAGGCCCTGCGTCACGCCTGCCTCGATCGCGACGCCTCCCTCGATCTGCACTGGATCTGCGCCGAACAGATCGAGGAACGGGGCGCCGAGGCGCTGCTGCGGGGGATGGATGCCGTGGTGGTGCCGGGCGGCTTCGGCCACCGCGGCGTGGACGGCAAGGTGGCGGCGATCCGCTGGGCCCGGGAGGAGCGGGTGCCGTTCCTGGGGCTGTGCCTCGGCATGCAGTGCGCCGTGATCGAGTGGGCCCGCAACCAGGCGGGTCTGATCGGCGCCACCAGCGCCGAACTCGATGCCGAAACCCCCCACCCGGTGATCCACCTGCTGCCGGAGCAGCAGGACGTGGTGGACCTGGGCGGCACCATGCGCCTGGGGGTGTATCCCTGCCGCCTGGCCGCGGGCACCCTGGTGCAGGAGCTCTATGGCGATGAGGTGGTGTACGAGCGCCACCGCCACCGCTACGAGTTCAACAACGCCTACCGCAACCTCTTCCTGGAATCGGGCTACACGATCAGCGGCACCTCGCCGGATGGGCGCCTGGTGGAGCTGATCGAGCTCAGGGATCACCCCTTCTTCACCGCCTGCCAGTACCACCCGGAATTCCTCTCCCGGCCCGGCAAGCCCCATCCCCTCTTCCGCGGCCTGATCGCCGCCGCCCAGCAGCGGCTGCCTCAGGCCGCAGCGGCTGCCGCCACCCTCGTGGCGCCGTGAGTCAGCTGCCCGTGGTGGAGACCTTCCACTCCCTGCAGGGGGAGGGGGTCCATGCCGGCCGCAGCGCCTTCTTCATCCGCCTGGCCGGCTGCTCGGTGGGCTGCTCCTGGTGTGACACGAAGCACTCCTGGCCCGCCGCCGCCCATCCCATGCGCAGCGTGGCGGAGCTGGCGGCGGAGGCCCGCCAGGCCGCCTCGGCCGGTGCCGGCTTCGTGGTGATCACCGGGGGCGAACCCCTGCACTACGACCTGCAGGATCTCACCGCCGCCCTGGATCAGGACGCAGGCCTGCCGCTCCACCTGGAAACCAGCGGCGTGGATCCCCTCAGCGGCCGCTTCGACTGGATCACCCTCTCCCCGAAACGCCACAGCCCCCCCCTGGTGGAATCCCTGCGCCACTGCCACGAACTCAAGGTGGTGATCCACGGGCCGGAGGATCTCGACTTCGCCGAGGCCATGGCCCACACAGCCGTGCGGTTGCGGGCGGGGAGCGGGGAACCGGCGCCGGCGCTGCTGCTGCAGCCCGGCTGGGACAGCGAGACCGGTAAGGAGGCGGCGGTGGCGTTCGTGCGGCAACGGCCCCACTGGCGGCTCAGCCTCCAGGCCCACAAATGGCTGGGGGTGCGCTGAGCGCCCGGCAGTCTCAGAAGGGTTGGGCCGGCTGCTGCCGCTTCTCGGCCTTCCACAGCCGCCAGCGCACCTCCAGGTCCTGGGGGGCGTAGATCACGATCGGCCGGCTAGCGTTGTAGGGCACCACAAAGGGCTTGCCGCCGCCGAGCGGCACGAAGCCCTGGCGCGGCGGAGGCTCCGGCGGGCAGGCCATGCGGGTGGAGAGCACCGCCCCGGCGCCCTGCACCCGAAGGATCGGCAGGCCGCTGGAGGGCAGGGTTTCCGAGACCAGCTTGCCGGCGAGGGAATGGCGGTTGCAGTCGAGCCGGAGGGAGCGGCCCACGATCAGCTGCACCCGCCAGTCGGCGGGATCGGGCGAGAGGGCCGGATCCGCCGTGGGGGGCAGCAGCCCGGGCAGCTGGATCACCCAGCGGCGCTCGCCGGCGGCCGGGGCAGGATAGGCCGCCGCGTCGAAGCGCGGAACCGCCCCGGCAGGTGCCAGCGGGGAAGCGAGCCCGGCCGCGGCGGCCAGCGCCAGGGCCGGAAGGACAGGGGGGAGGCGCATGGCAGGAAGGCGATGGCTGCTCCCATCCTGGGGGGTCCACAGCCCAGTGAAAGCCGCGCTGCGGCGGCAGCATCCGCAGGCCGCGCGGATCTGCCAGGCTCGCTGCGCAGCCGTTTTTCCGCTCCGCCGCCGTGCCTGCCGATCCCGCCCCCCCCGCCGCTCCGCCGGCAGGGCAGCCCCCCACGGCGGTGGCCCTCCTTTCGGGAGGCCTAGATTCGGCCACGGCGGCAGCCTTGGCGATTGAGGCCGGCTACCGCCTGATCGGCCTCTCCTTCGACTACGGCCAGCGGCACTGCCGGGAACTCGAGGCCGCCCGCGCCGTGGCCGCCGCCCTCGATCTGGCGGAGCACCACACCATCTCCGTGAACCTGGCGGCCTGGGGAGGATCGGCCCTCACGGACCGGGCCATCGCGGTGCCTACCGGCGGTGTGGAGGAAGGCGTGATCCCCTCCACCTACGTGCCGGGGCGCAACACGGTGTTCATCGCCCTCGGGCTCAGCCTGGCGGAGGCCCGCGGCGCCGAGCGGCTGGTGCTGGGGGTGAACGCCGTGGATTACTCCGGCTATCCCGACTGCCGCCCCGACTACCTGGCCTCCTTCCAGACCCTGGCGGACCTGGCCAGCAAGGCCGGCCGCGAGGGGCATGGGGCCCGGCTCTGGGCGCCGCTGGTGTCGTGGAGCAAGACGGAGATCGTGCGTCAGGCCCTGCGGCTGAACGTGCCGATCGCCACCACCTGGAGCTGCTATAGCGGCGGCAGCGAACCCTGCGGCCTCTGCGACAGCTGCCGGATCCGCGATGCCGCCCTGGTGGAGGCCGGCCGGCCCGACCTCGCCAGCCGCGGAGCCCCCTGATGGCCGAGGCCTGGCGGCGCCTCGATCTCCCCTGGCGCGAACCCTGGACGGTGGTGCAGGCCCTGGCGGAGGCCTGGGGCCCCGAGGGCCTGGTGTGGCTCGATGGCCAGGGGGGCGACCTGGGCGGCGTGAGCCGCCTCGGGGTGGCTCCGCGCGAGCAGCGGCTCTGCCGGGGGCTGCCCGGGGATCCGGAGGCTCAAGATCCGTTCGCGGCCCTGGAGGCGATGGCTACGGCCGGCGGCCACTGGATGGGCTGGCTGGCCTACGAGGCCGGCGCCTGGGTGGAGCCGGCCCCCCACTGGCGCCGCCCGGCCCAGGCCACCCTCTGGGCCGCTCGCCACGATCCGGTGCTGCACGTCGATCCCGAGGGGCGGCAGCTTTGGCTGGAGGGCAGCGAAGGCGGCGCGCTGGAGACGATCGCAGCCCAGGTGCGGGCCCTGCCGGAGCCCGGCGAGGACCCTGCGACCTCAGCCTGGCGCTCCCCCCTGGCCCTGGAGGCCTGGCACTGGCACACCACCCCGGAGACCTTCGCCCAGCAGGTGGAACGGATCCGCGCCTGGATCGCGGCCGGGGATCTCTTTCAGGCCAACCTCACCGCCTGCTGCGAGCAGACCCTGGCGGAGCCGCTGCCCCTGCTGGAGCTCTACGGCCGGCTGCGGGGCGCCTGCCCGGCCCCCTTTGCGGGGCTGGCGATCGCCGGGGCGGGCGCCCGGGGGGAGGCGGTGCTCTCGGCCTCGCCGGAGCGCTTCCTGCAGCTCGATCCCGAGGGCTGTGTGGAGACCCGCCCGATCAAGGGCACCCGGCCGCGCCATGCCAACCCCGCAGCGGATGCGGACGCGGCGGCGGAGCTGGTGAGCAGCCCCAAGGACCGGGCCGAAAACGTGATGATCGTGGACCTGCTGCGCAACGACCTGGGCCGGGTCTGCCGGCCCGGCAGCGTGTGGGTGCCGCAGCTGGTGGGCCTGGAGAGCTACGCGCAGGTGCACCACCTCACCTCGGTGGTGCGCGGCCAGCTGCGGGAGGGGCTGGGGGTTGCGGATCTGCTGCGGGCCTGCTGGCCCGGCGGCTCGATCACCGGCGCCCCCAAGATCCGGGCCTGCGCCCGGCTGGCGGCCCTGGAACCGGTGCCGCGGGGGCCCTACTGCGGCTCCCTCTTCCGCCTGGGGCCCGATGGCGGCTTCGACAGCAGCATCCTGATCCGCTCCGCCTTCGTGCACGGCCGCACGATCCGGGTGCAGGCCGGCTGCGGCATCGTGGCCGATTCCGAGCCGGTGGCGGAGGCGGAGGAGCTGGGCTGGAAGCTGCAGCCACTGCTGGAGGCCCTGGCATGAGCGGCGAGTCCGGCCCGTCCCCCCGCCGGGTTGCCTGGCTCGGCGAAGGGCCCGGCGGCGCCGCCGCCCGGGTGGACTGCGGCCGCTGGGGCAGCCCCGAGGAGCTCTGCCTGCCGCTGGCCGACCGGGGGCTGCTGCTGGCCGATGGGATCTTCGAAACGGTGCTGGTGGGCGGGGGGCGGCCCCGGCTGCTGCAGCCGCACCTGCGGCGCTGGCGCGCGTCAGCGGCAGTGCTGGGCATGGCCCCACCGCCGGCGGCGGAGGCCCTGGAGCCCCTGCTGCGGGAGGCGATCGAGCGGGCCGGCCTGGCGGTGGAGGGCTGCGGCGCCCTGCGGCTGAACTGGAGCCGGGGCGATGGCACGGGCCGCGGCCTCGACCTGCCCCCCGAGGGCGCGCTCCAGCCGCCCCACCGGTTCTGGCTGCAGCTCACCCCGATGCGGCCCGCCTTCACGCCGGTGCGGGTGCTCGTGAGCCGCTGGGAGCGGCGCAATGCCGCCTCCAACCTGAGCCGCTGCAAGACCTTCGCCTACGGAGCCTCGATCCAGGCGCGCCGGGAGGCCCGCGGCGCCGGCTGCGACGACGCCCTGCTGCTCTCCACCGCCGGCGGCCTCTGCTGCGGCAGCGCCGCCAACCTGCTGGTGCGGCGCGGGGACCGTTGGCTGACGCCGCCCCTGGCGAGCGGCTGCCTGCCGGGGGTGATGCGCCAGCGGGCCCTGGAGGCGGGTCTGGCTGAGGAGGCCGAGCTGACGCCGGAGGATCTGCTGGCCGCCTCGGCGACGGCCCCGGCAGGCGGCACGGCGGCCCTGCTGCTGAACAGCCTCGGCTGTCGGCCGCTGGCGGAGGTGGAGGGCCAGGAGCTGCCGGCCTCGGCGCTGGAGGCCCAGCAGCTCTGGCGCTCCCTGCTCGACTGAGGCCAGACGCCGCCCCGGTGCCCGGTAAGGGCTCAGACGCTCAGGAAGCGGTCGATCACCTCCTTGCTCAGGTCGGTGGTGGGGCCACTGGCCACCACGCCCCCCTTCTGCATGGCGTAGTACCAGTCGGCCTGGCGCACGAAGTGGAGGTGCTGCTCCACCAGCAGCACGCTGATGCCGGTGGTTTCGATGATGCGCCGCACCGCCCGCTCGATGTCGAGCACCACCGAGGGCTGGATGCCTTCGGTGGGCTCATCGAGTAGCAGCAGCTTGGGCCGCCCGAGCAGGGCCCGGGCGATGGCGAGCTGCTGCTGCTGGCCGCCGGAGAGGTCGCCGCCGCGGCGGCCGAGGAACTTCTCCAGCACCGGGAAGAGCTCGAACACCAGCGGATCGATGTGGCGGTGCCGGCCCAGCCCGCCGGGCCGCGCCTCCAGCCCCAGCAGCAGGTTCTCCCGCACGGTGAGCTGGGGGATGATTTCCCGCCCCTGGGGCACATAGCCGATGCCGGAGCGGGCCCGTTGGTGGGGCGGCAGGCGCGACAACTCGCGATCCTCCAGTTCCACCGTGCCGGAGCGCTGCCGCAGCAGACCCACCACCGTCTTGAGCAGGGTGGTCTTGCCGACGCCGTTGCGGCCGATCAGGCACACCATCTGGCCCGGCTTCACGTTGAGATCCACATTGCGCAGGATGTGGCTCTCGCCGTAGTACACGTTCAGATCGCGCACCTCCAGCACGGTGGTGGCGGCCGGGGCCGCCGGAGGCATCAGGGAGCTCGCGGTCATGGCGGGGTCAGGAATGGGCGGCGGACGATTCGGTGTCGGTGCCGAGGTACACCTCGATCACGCGGGGATCGCTCTGGACCTCGTCCATCGAGCCCTCGCAGAGCACATGGCCCTCGTGCAGCACAGTGACCGGGGCCTGCAGATCACGGATGAACTCCATGTCGTGCTCGATCACCAGCACGGTGTGCTCCCCCGCCAGCTGCCGCAGCAGGGCGGCGGTGAGCTCGGTCTCCTCATCGGTGAGGCCCGCCACCGGCTCATCCACCAGCAGCACCTGGGGCGCCTGGGCCACCAGCATGGCGATCTCGAGCCACTGCTTCTGGCCGTGGGAGAGGCCCCCGGCGCTGAGGTGGGCATAGGCCTCAAGACCCACCGTCTCGAGCAGCTCCTGCACCCGGTCGCGGTCGGCCGGCTGCAGGCGGCCGAACAGCAGATCGAAGGGGGAGGAGCGCCGGCTCACCGCCAGTTCCAGGTTGCGGCGCGGCGTGAGGTTCTGATACACCCGCGGCGTCTGGAACTTGCGGCCGATGCCGAGCCGGGCGATGCGGTGCTCGGGCAGGCCCACTAGGGAGCGGCCGCGGAACAGCACATCCCCCTTGGTGGGGCGCACCTTGCCGGTGATCACATCGAGGAAGGTGGTCTTGCCCGCGCCGTTGGGGCCGATCACGGCCCGCAGGTCGCCGGGGGCCAGGCTGAGGTTCAGATCCTTGAGCGCCCAGAATCCATCGAAGCTGACGCTCACCCCCCGCAACTCGAGCAGGGGGGAGGCCGGCGAACCCGGCGGCGGCGAAGCGGTCATGGGAGCGGCGAGGGGGGAACTCATGCGGCCCCTCCGGTGGGGCCATCGCCCTGCAGCGCCTCGGCCTCGGCCTGCACGGCCGGATCGAGGTCGATCTGGGGATAGGTGGAGGTGCGGGGCGCCCAGCCCACCATGGCGAGGATGTGCTGCGGCCCGCCCTTCTGCCACCAGCCCACGAGGCCATCGGGCAGGGCGGTGACCACCAGCAGGAACAGACCCCCCTGGATGAACAGCCAGGTTTCGGGCAGCTGTTCACTGATCAGGCTCTTGGCGTAGTTGATCAGCACCGCGCCGAGCACGGCGCCGATCAGGGTGCCGCGGCCGCCCACCGCCACCCAGATCACCATCTCGATCGAGAAGGGCACCGCCATGTACTGCGGGCTCACGATGCCCGACTGCACGGTGTAGAGCGCCCCGCTCACCCCGGCCATGGCACCGGCGATGGCGAACACCAGGGTCTTGTAGGCGGTGGGGTTGTAGCCGGTGAAGCGCAGCCGCGGTTCGTCGTCGCGGATGGCGATCAGGGCATCGCCGAAGCGGCCGCGGGTGAGCCAGCGGCAGAGCAGCCAGCTGAGCACCACCAGCACCAGGGTGAGCCAGAAGAGGTTGCGCTGCATCGCATCGCTGCCCACCATCTGGCCGAAGATGCGGGCCGTGTCGGTCTTGAGGCCGTTGGTGCCGTTGATCAGCTTCTGCTGGCCATTGAAGAAGTTGAAGAACACCAGCAGGGCCGCCTGGGTGAGGATCGAGAAGTAGACCCCCTTGATGCGGTTGCGGAACACCAGATAGCCCAGCACCCCGGCCACGAGCGCCGGCAGGATCCAGAGGCAGAAGAAGGTGAACACCGGCGAGGAGAAGGGCTGCCAGAAGGCCGGCAGCGACTTCACGCCATAGAGCGAGAAGAACTCGGGCAACTGCCCCGGCTCGAGGGTATCGAGCTGCAGATACATGCCCAGGGCATAGCCCCCCAGGGCGAAGAAGATGCCCTGGCCCAGGCTGAGCAGGCCCGTGAAGCCCCAGATCAGATCGATCCCCAGGGCCACGATGCCGAGCGAGAGGAAGCGGCCCAGCAGGTTGAGCCGGAAGGGCGGCAGCACCGAGGGAAGGATCAGGGCGGCGGCCACCAGCAGGATCCAGGGCAGCCAGCGACGGACGTGGGCCATGGATCAGGCCTCCACCAGGCGACCCTTCTGCGGGAACAGACCCGCCGGGCGGAACTGGAGGAACACCACCACCAGGGCGAACACCATCACCTTCGCCATCGAGGTGGTGGCGAAGAAGGTGACCAGTTCGTTGAGCCCACTGGGCATGGCCGGCCACACCAGCAGCAGCGAGCCGGAGCCGATCACGTAGCTGAGGATGCCGATCCCCAGGGCCGCCACTACGGTGCCGAGCAGCTTGCCCACGCCGCCGAGCACCACCACCATGAAGCAGTCGACGATGTAGTTGCCGCCCAGGTTGGGACCCACCGAACCCAGCAGGGTCACGGCCACCCCGGCCACGCCGGCCAGGCCCGAACCCACCAGGAAGGTGAGGGCATCCACGGTCTCGGTGGGGATGCCGAGGCAGTCGCTCATGGGGCGGTTCTGGGTCACGGCACGGATCCGCAGCCCCCAGACGCTCTTCTGCAGGAACCAGGCCACGCCCACCAGGGCCACCACCGTGAGTGCCAGGATGAACAGGCGCGCGGTGGGCATGGTCACGCCGCCCAGATCGATGGAACCCCGCAGCCACACGGGCGCCGTGACATCGATGTTGCGGGCGCTGAACCAGGGCTGATCCAGGGCGCGCTGCTCGCCCAGCACCGCCGCCAGTGCGATGCCGAGGCCGCCCGCCACCAGCCAGTTGCCGGTGCCCAGCAGGGGCGTCCAGCGCTGCTTCCACCAGGCGGCCGGGGTGAGGCGCGGCGTGAGCAGACCCACCACCACGGCCAGCAGCAGGCCCAGGAAGAAGGCGCTCGAGACGGAGCGCACGAACTGCTGCAGGATGAGGCTCACACCCCAGGTGGCCAGCAGGGTTTCCAGGGGCCGGCCGTAGAGGCGGCGGATCACGGTCTTCTCCAGCAGCAGGCCCGCGAGGCCGCTCACGAGGAAGGCCACCGGGATCGCCAGCAGGATGTAGACGGGGAACAGCCCCTGCAGCGGACCGTTCTTGAAGAGGTTCTGCACCACGAAGGTGCTGTAGGCGCCGAGCATCATCAACTCGCCATGGGCCATGTTGATGACACCCATCAGACCAAGGACCACGGCCAGCCCCAGTGCCGCCAGCACCAGGACTGAACCGATGGCCAGGCCGTTGAAGATGGTGTCGTAGAGAAGAGTCATCAGCGGGTACAAAAAGAGGGGGATCGCACTCCCCCTCGTGAAAGCAGCCCCTAGGCGGCGGAATCCACCCTGATCACATCTTGAACTTGCCGGGATCGGGCACGTCGGTGCGGGTCCAGTCGCAGGTGTAACCCTTGGTTTCGGGCACGAACTGGTTCCAGGCGACGGGCTTCACGAAGCCCTTGTCCTCCAGGATCTTGAACATGCCGTCCTTCTGCACCTCACCGATCAGCACACGCTTCTCGACGTGGTGGTTCGGCATCACCGTCACCTTGCCTTCCGGCGCATCGAAGCTCACGCCGATCAGGGCCTTGCGGACCTCGTTGTCGTCGACGCTGCCGGCCTTCTCGGCCGCCTTGGCCCAGAGGTACACCATCATGTAGGCGGCTTCAGCCGGGTCGTTGGTGACGCGGTTCTCGCCGTACTTGGCCTTGAAGGCCTCGGTGAACTTCTTGGACTCGGGGGTGTCGAGGCTCTGGAAGAAGTTCCAGGCGGCGTAGGTGCCCTCCAGGTACTCAGGACCGATCGCGGCCACTTCCTCCTCGGCGATCGAGAAGCTCATGATCGAGTAGCCGTTGGCCGGGGTGATGCCGGCGGCCTTCATCTGCTTGAAGAAGGCCACGTTGCTGTCGCCATTCAGGGTGTTGACAATCACGCCACCCTTGGGCAGGGCCTGCTTGATCTTGGCGATGATCGGAGCCACCTCCGTGTTGCCCAGGGGCAGGTAGTCCTCGCCGACAACATTGCCGCCATTGGCCTTGAGCTGCTCCTTCATGATGGTGTTTGCCGTGCGCGGATACACGTAATCCGAGCCCACCAGGAAGAAGTCCTTGCCCTTGTTCTTCAGCAACCATTCCACCGCCGGCTCTGCCTGCTGGTTGGGGGTGGCACCGCTGTAGAAGATGTTCTTGGAGCACTCCTGGCCCTCATACTGGATGGGGTAATAGAGGAAGTGATCCTTCGCTTCGAACACCGGCAGCATGGCCTTACGGCTGGCGGAGGTCCAACCACCGAACACCACAGCCACCTGATCTTGGTCGATCAGTTTCTTGGCCTTCTCGGCGAAGGTGGGCCAATCGGAGGCGCCATCTTCTTCAACCGGCACTATCTTCAGCTTCTTGCCATCGATCGTGATGCCGCCCTTGGCATTGATCTCGTCAATGGCCATCAACTCGGCTTCGGCCACCGTGTTCTCGGAGATGGCCATGGTGCCGGAACGGCTGTGAAGGATCCCCACCTTCACTTCACCGTCAAAATCACCGGAAGCCTGCTCGCCGCCGCCACAGGAAACCAGGGAAACGCTGGTGGCCGCAAGCGTGACACCGGCAAGGGCGCGAAGCACCGACTTACGCATGAGGATGGGATCCATAAAACCTCTACGGGGAACCGCTGGATGTTCCGCTGCTGGTCAGCGGTTAAGACAAGGTATTGAGGGTCGCAGTGCCCGCATGTAGCCGTTGAAACGGTTTTGTCAGCCATGAACCAACGGCTGCGCCCCGGTTAAGAGTTTGCGGAAAAACCGCCTGAATGGCCGCGTTTTTCCCTCCGGAGAGCTGATCGCGCTCCGTTTGGGATCGTTTTCAGAGAATCAGCGGCTCAGAACGCCCGATATCAGGCGTCTTGCCCCGGTGGAGCTGTCTGATCGCTGCCGCCTGGCCACACCTCTGGGCAACCACCTGTTCATGCCAACGCCATCGCCGGTTTGAGCAGGTTGCCCAGGCGGATCAGGTTGTAGGCAATCACATGCAGGCCAAACACCGCACTCACCTTGTCGGTGCCGCGCAGCTTGAACTGGCGCAGACCGCCCCACTGCTTGATCCAGCCAAACACCTTCTCGATGCCGCGGCGGGCGTTGATCGATTTGGCGTAGCCCTCGTGGCGCGTGGTGCGGCCATCAATGGCGGAACCACCAGAGCGTGCGGTGTTCTGAGCCACGTGCGGCGTCACCCCGATCCGCCGGAGTTCGGCGACCATTCCCCTGGTGTCGTAGTTCTTGTCGGCACCCAGGGTTTTCTGGTGGGCACCGGGACGATCCGCCGCCATGGCTTTGGCGGCATCACGTTCCCCGGTGCCCACCGCTTGGGTGACGCGGCAGTCCACGATCAGGGCATGGCGGTTGTCCATGAGCACATGGCCCCGGTAGCTGGGCTGGGCCGGGTGGGCGTTGGACTTGCGGGCCAGCAAGGCGTCTGGATCGACGCTGGAGCGGTGGGTCTTGTTGCTGAGCTTGATGCCGCGGAAATCACCTTTCGCACGCTTCCTGCCAGGTTTTGGAGCACCAAAACCTTCACCAGGGCCGGATGGCGGCGGTGGCGGATCGTCCTGCCCATCAATCCGCTCCAGTGAGGCATGGGATGCCCAGGCCTGCAGCAGGGTGCCATCGACTGAGAAGTGCTCGTCGCTGAGCAGCGGCTTGACCTCCGGGGCACCCATCAGCTTCTCCAGAAACCTGCCCATGACCTGCTCGTTCAGCAGCCGGTCACGGTTCTTGGTGAATGTGGTGGGGTGCCAGATCGGATCGTCCGGGCTCAGGCCCACAAACCAGCGGTACAGCAGGTTGTAGTGCAGCTGCTCCAGAAGCAACCGCTCGGAGCGAATCCCGTAGAACGCCTGCAGCAACGAGGCAAGCAGCAACTGCTCCGGCGGCACCGAGGGCCGGCCTTCTGCGGCGTAGAGCTCGCAGAAGGTGGGATTGAGCCGATCGAGGGCCTGATCCGCCAGCTTCCGGATCCGCCGTAGCGGATGGCTGGCCGGGATCCGCTCCTCGATCGACACGTAGGAGAACAGGGAGCCGCTCCGCTCCCGGTGACCTCGCATCTGGGCTGGGCGGCTGGCCCATTTTCGCGCAGACCTGGTTTTTCAGCAAACTCTTAATCCTCTGCCCCGGCAGGAGAGGCACACCGACAACCAGAAGGCAGGCGTCTCGCGACAAGGCCATCAAGCTGTTGTACGCTATTGCGTACGTTGCTAGGCCTCGATGACCACCGTGTCAGCCACAGAAGCTCGCAAGCGCCTGTATGCCTTGATCGACGAGGTCGGGCAATCCCATGAGCCCATTGCGATCACGGGCAAGCGCGGCAATGCGGTGCTCCTCTCCGAGCAGGATTGGCGAGCGATTCAGGAG
>JBJTWS010000020.1:0-8695 GCA_046081905.1 Synechococcus sp.
AATCAAGACGGCAAGAGGCCTCCGGGTTCTCTCATTGATTGCGCATCTCACCCGATTCTGGCCCTAACGCCGCCAACGGCACCCTGCAATCCAGCCTCCAGGGGATGAGCACCAGGGAGATCCACAGGCCCTCACCATGACTGACTGATGCAGTGGAGGCCGAAGTGAAGCAGGAACGGCCTGCCGCAGCCAGGCTTTGGCAACCCAAGAGCCGCCGCCATGACCATTGAGCAGCGCCGCGACCTGGTGTTTCTGGTGCTGGCCGGCCTGTTCCTGGGCACCATGGGCATGCTCAACATCCTTGGGCTCACGCGGTTTCTGCAGCTGGGCTCGATCGGCAGCTGGCCGATCGTGGTAGCGGTGGGCGCCCTGCCCTATCCAGTCACCTTCCTGTGCACCGATCTGATCAGCGAGATCTGGGGTGAGCAGAAGGCCTCCCAGCTGGTATGGGTGGGTCTGGTGCTGAACGGCTGGATCGTGCTGATCCTCTGGCTGGGGGGCATTCTTCCCGGGCTGGCCGATGCGCCGGAAACCACGTTCTTCGAAATGCGGCGCCTGGCTTTCGGCGCCGTGGGGGCCTCCATGGTGGCCTACCTGGCGGCCCAGTTCACCGACGTGCGGCTGTTCCATTTCTGGAAGCGCTTCAGCCGCGGCCGGGCGTTGTGGCTGCGCAACAACGGCTCCACCCTGGTGAGCCAGCTGGTGGACACCACGGCGGTGGTGCTGATCAGCCACTACGCCAACCACGTGCTGCCGCTGCGGCCGGGGGAACCGGTGCTGCCCCAGCTGGGCAGCTACATCGCCAGCGGCTACCTGTTCAAGTTTCTGGCTGCCCTGGCCGATACCCTCCCCTTCTATCTGCTGGTGGCCTGGCTGCGCCGCTGGCTGGCGGTGCCGGGCGCCGGCCGGGAGCTGGGGGAGGAGGAACCGGGCGGCGGGACCTCGGCGCCGGCCTCCCCCTAAGTTGGCGAGTTCCGGCCCTGCCCCTGCCATGCCCTCCGTCGACCTGGTCGCCGAACCCCTAGCCGCGGCGGCGTGCGGGGCCATCGACCTGGGGCTGGAGGGGTTCCTGGCCAGCGGCTTCGACCTGCGCCGCCAGCTGGCCACGTTCCTGTCGATCGAGCCGGCGGAACTCGAGGAGCGCCTGCCCCGCAGCACCGCCGAGCTGGCGGCGCTCCACCCGGGCAGCGTCACCCCGGACACCGCCACGGCCTTCTACGAGGACACCGTGGGGGACGGCCACCTGCTGGAGCTGGCCGCCTGGCACCTCGGCAGCGCCGACTACATCGCCGACACCCTGCGGCTGCAGCAGCGCTTCGCCCGCGGCCAGCTGCTCGATTTCGGCGGCGGCATCGGCACCCATGCCCTCGCCGCGGCGGCCCGCCCGGAGGTGGAGCGGGTCTGGTTCGTGGATCTCAATCCCCGCAACCGCGCCTTCGTGGCCTGGCGGGCGGGGCAGCTGGGGCTTGCGGAGCGGATCGTCTGCTGCCGCGACCTGGAGGATCCCCGCCTGCCGGATCGCTTCGACACGGTGGTGTGCCTGGATGTGCTGGAGCACCTGCCCGATCCGGCGGCCCAGCTGGAGGGCTTCGCCGCGCGGATGGGCGGCGAGTCGATCGCGCTGCTCAACTGGTACTTCTTCCGCGGCTTCGGCGGCGAGTATCCCTTCCACATCGACGATCCGGCCCTGGTGGAGGCCTTCTTCCTGCGGCTGCAGGAGCGCTTCCTGGAGGTGTTCCACCCCTACCTCATCACGACCCGCGCCTACCAGCTCCATCCCTGAGGAGCCCCTGAGGGGCACGGCCACAGAAAAGGCCGCCCGGGATGCGGGCGGCCAACGGCGGTCAACGAGAAGCGAAGGGTCTCAGAAGAGGGTCTCCCCTCAGCCCACCGCCACGTTGATGCGCTTGCGGCTGCGCAGGCCGCGCTTGATCGTGTCGAAGCTCACCACGCCATCCACCAGGGCGAAGAGGGTGTCGTCGGAGCCGCGGCCCACGTTCACGCCAGGCAGCACCGAGGTGCCGCGCTGGCGGATCAGGATCGAGCCGGCGTTCACGGCCTCACCGCCGTAGGCCTTCACGCCGAGGCGCTTGGCGTTGGAGTCGCGGCCGTTACGGGTGGAGCCTGTGCCTTTCTTGTGGGCCATGGAACGGGGGAATCAGGGAGAACAGGAACGGGAAGCGGAGCTGGTGGGGGGAGCTCAGGCGATCGCCTTGCCGCCGACGCGGATCGACTGCACCATCACCCGGGTCAGTTCCTGGCGGTGGCCATTCTTGCGGCGGGTCTTCTTCTTGGGCCGCATCTTGTAGACGATCAGCTTGGGGCCGCGGCGGTGGGCCATCACCTTCAGCTCCACGGTGGCTCCGGCCACGTAGGGCTGCCCCAGGGTGGTGCTGCTGCCGTCGTTCACTAGGAGCACGTTCTCCAGGGTCACGGTGCTGTCCACCTCGGCGGCAAGGCGGTCGAGGTCCACGTAGCGGTTGGGCTGCAGCCAGAACTGCTGGCCGCTGGCCTCCACGATCGCGTATGGGCCCGGTGCCGTGGGACTGTCGGTGCTGCTCATGGGCTCAGGGGCGTGGCCAGGCTGGCGGAGGGCCATTGGGGCCTGGACGCACGAGAATTGAAAGACAAGCAGAAATCCTCACCCTTTGATCCGCCCTTCGTCAATATGGATGGCGTGATGGACGGCGTGGTGCCGGCCGGATCGAACCCCCCGCTGTCTGCATGCCAAAGCCGGCCCTCACGGTTGCCTCCCTGGTCCGCGATCCACGCCTGGGCGCCACCTGTGCCGAGGTGCTGAAGGGCGGCCGCTACGAGCTGGTCACGCTCGACCCCGATTCCGACATCACGGCCGAGCTGGATCGTCGCCGCGAGGATTTCGATGTGCTCCTGGTGGACCAGCGGGGGGTTCCCTCCGAGGTGTTCGAACAGCTGGCGGAGAAGGGTCTGCTGCTGCCGGCCGTGGTGATCGGGCGCTTGAACGGCACGATCTGCTACCACGATGCTGAGGTGCACCTCCAGGCCGATCAGCTGGAGCAGCTCAGCTACACCATCGATGCGGCCGTTTCCCGCTTTCTCCGCCGCGGCCTCCTCTCGGCCACCAGCCGTGCCCCCGGCGCCTCCGCCACCACCCCGGAGGGCTGGGAGCTGGCCAATCGGCTCGAGAACCGGCTCGGCTATCTCGGGGTGTTCTACAAGCGGGATCCGTCCCGCTTTCTGCGCCACCTTCCCGAGGCCGATGGCGAGGAGCTGGTGCAGTCGTTGCAGCGCACGTACCGGGATCTGCTGTTGAGCTATTTCCGCGATCCGGCTGCGGCGAACCAGGCGTTGGAGAATTTCGTGAACACAGCGTTTTTCAGTGATCTTCCCATTACCAGGGTTGTGGAGATTCACATGAATCTCATTGATGGTTTCTGGAAACAGCTACGCTTGGAGGGCCACAAAGACGACTTTCTCCAGGATTATCGGCTCGCCCTCCTGGACGTGATGGCCCACCTCTGCGAGATGTATCGTCGTTCCCTGCCCCCGGATGCGCCGCTGGGTGTGCGAACCGGAACAGGGGCGTCCGCCGCGGCGAGGCCGCGCTCGCCGTCTGGCAACCTCTCCGCGGCGGAGTCCGCCGAGCGAGGTCATTGAGTCATGAGTCCACGCAAGACCTACATCCTCAAGCTCTATGTGGCGGGGAACACGCCCAATTCGATGCGTGCCCTGCGGACGCTGCGCAACATCCTCGAAAGCGATTTCAAGGGTGTCTATGCGCTGAAGGTGATCGACGTTCTCAAGAACCCCCAGCTGGCCGAAGAGGACAAGATTCTCGCCACACCCACCCTCTCCAAGATCCTGCCGCCGCCGGTGCGTCGCATCATCGGCGACCTCTCAGATCGCGAGAAGGTGTTGATCGGCCTCGACCTTCTTTATGAGGAGCTCTCCGAGGAGGGACTCTCCGATCTGGGCTTTTCCCTGCTGGATCGCGACGACTACCCCCGCGCCGCGGCCGAGACCTCCGCAGGGGAGGAGCCCGCAGCGCCCCGCGAGGCAGGGGATCCAGGTGCTTCCTGAGCCCGGAGGGCGGCTCCGTGCTCTTCCCCTCCGCCCTCGCCCCCGGTGGCCTCCCGCCCCTGGGGGCTTTCCTGGGCGTACCCGCCGTTTCTTCGGTTCTGGTTCATGGCGGTGGGGCCGCTCAGCGACTAGGTTCCCTCTAGGTTCCACCCCTTGATGCAGGACCCCAGCCGACCCAGCCACAGCCTGATGCAGGTGCAGAAGCTCCCCACGGCGATCGAGGGGCTGGATGACATCTGCCATGGAGGCCTCCCGATCGGTCGCTCCACCCTGATCAGTGGAACGTCCGGTACCGGCAAGACGGTGCTGTCGCTCAACTTTCTCTACAACGGCATCCGGCAGTTCAACGAGCCTGGCATCTTCGTGACCTTCGAGGAGTCGCCCCTCGATATCCTGCGCAACGCCGCCAGTTTCGGCTGGAATCTGCAGGAGCTGGTGGAGCAGGACAAGCTCTTTGTTCTCGATGCCTCGCCCGATCCGGATGGACAGGATGTGGCCGGAAGCTTTGATCTTTCCGGTCTGATCGAGCGGATCAACTACGCCATCCGCAAATACAAAGCCCGCCGCGTGGCGATCGATTCGATCACGGCGGTGTTCCAGCAATACGACGCCGTTTCGGTGGTGCGGCGCGAGATCTTTCGCCTCATCGCCCGCCTCAAGGAAATCGGGGTCACCACGGTGATGACCTCCGAGCGGATCGATGAATACGGCCCGATCGCCCGCTACGGCGTGGAGGAATTCGTTTCCGACAACGTGATCATCCTCCGCAACGTGCTCGAAGGAGAGCGCCGCCGCCGCACGGTGGAGATTCTCAAGTTGCGCGGCACCACCCACATGAAAGGGGAGTTCCCCTTCACCATGGGAAGCCACGGCATGAGCATCTTCCCCCTCGGGGCGATGCGTCTCACGCAGCGCTCCTCCAACGTGCGGCTCAGCTCCGGTGTGCCCCGTCTCGACGAGATGTGCGGCGGCGGCTTCTTCAAGGATTCGATCATCCTGGCCACCGGCGCCACCGGTACCGGCAAGACCCTGCTGGTGTCCAAATTCGTGGAGGACGCCTGCCGCAGCAAGGAGCGGGCGATCCTGTTCGCCTACGAGGAATCCCGGGCGCAGCTGATGCGCAATGCCACCAGCTGGGGCATTGATTTCGAGCAGATGGAGCAGGACGGCCTGCTCAAGATCATCTGTGCCTACCCCGAATCCACGGGTCTGGAGGATCACCTCCAGATCATCAAGACCGAAATCACCCAGTTCAAGCCCTCCCGCATGGCGATCGACTCCCTCTCGGCCCTGGCCCGGGGGGTGAGCCACAACGCCTTCCGCCAGTTCGTGATCGGCGTGACCGGTTTCGCCAAGCAGGAGGAGATCGCCGGCTTCTTCACGAACACCTCCGAGGAGTTCATGGGGAGCCACTCGATCACCGACTCGCACATCTCCACGATCACCGACACGATCCTGCTGCTGCAGTACGTGGAGATCCGCGGCGAGATGGCCCGCGCCCTGAACGTGTTCAAGATGCGCGGCTCCTGGCACGACAAGGGCATCCGCGAATTCGTGATCACCGGCAATGGTCCGGAGATCAAGGATTCCTTCTCCAATTTCGAGCGGATCATCAGCGGTGTGCCCCACCGCATCACCAACGACGAGCGCAGCGAACTGGCCCGCATCGTGCGGGGCGTTTCCGGCGACGACCTCTGAGGGCTTCCCGCTTCAGAGGCTCAGGGCTTCCCGCGGGCTGATCCCCACGGAGGGCCAGAGCTCCTCGGCCTCCCGGCGGCGGCTGCGGCGCTCCCCCGCCAGCCGGAGTTCGTCGTCGTCCGACTGCTCCAGTGGCAGGTCGAACCAGAAGGTGGTGCCCACCACCAGCTCGCTCACCATCTGGATCGCAGTGCCGTGCTTTTCGAGGATGCCGCGCACGATGGAGAGCCCCAGGCCCGTGCCGGCCTCGATGTGCACCGCGTTCTCCACCCGGTAGAACCGCTCGAAGATCCTCTCCTGGTCGTCGGCGGAGATGCCGCAGCCCGTGTCGGCAATCTCCAGCCGCAGCCGGGGCAGGGGGGAGGTGAGGGTGCAGCTGGGGTGGTCGTGGCTGCTGTCGCCGATCTCCAGCGGGCAGAGATCGGGCCAGGGGTAGGCGCGGATGCGCAGCGCGCCGCCCTTGGGGGTGAACTTGAGGGCATTGCCCACCAGGTTGTCGAGCACCTGCAGCAGCAGGTCCCAGTTGCCCAGCACCCGGGGCAGGTGGGGGTCCACCTCGAAGCCCAGGCTCACCCCCTTGTCGTCGGCATTGAGGCGGTAGGTGCGCAGCGTCTGCTCGATCGCGGGGGGCAGATCGAGGGGCTCGAGGGTCCAGACCCGGTCGGATTCGAGCCGGGAGAGGTCGAGCACGTCGTTCACCAGCCGGGTGAGCCGGTCGGTTTCGGCATTGGCGATGCCGAGGAATTCCTTCTTCTCCTCCTCACTGAGCTGATCGCCCAGGTCGTAGAGGGTTTCCACGTAGCTCTTGATGTTGAACAGGGGCGTGCGCAGCTCATGGGACACGTTGCTGATGAAGCGGCTCTGGGCGGCGTTCAGCTCCACCTCGCGGGTGAGGTCTTGGATGGTCACGGCGATGCCCTTGAGGCTCTCGCCGCTGGCATCCCGCACCGACTGCAGCACGATCCGCAGGGTGCGGGGCGGCTCGCCGACGCTGCAGCGCATGTCAGCGCTGTCGCGCTGGTTGCCGATCAGGCTCTCCAGCGGCCCCAGCAGGTCCATGGCCAGCCGCTCCGGCAGCTCCCGCGCCAGCTCGTTCCCCTCCAGGCTGCGGCCCTCCCAGCGGAACAGCCGCCGGGCGGTGGGGTTCACCAGCACGATGCGGCCCTCCGCGTCGAGCAGCAGGGCGCCGTCGGCCATGGTGGCGATCAGCGACTGCTGCTTCACCTGGGCGGCGGTGAGCTCCTCGATGTTGGCGGCCTTGTAGGCCTCCAGCTGGGAGGCCATCGTGTTGAAGCCCTCCAGCAGCTCCCCCAGCTCCCCCCCCACGGGCAGGGCGATGCGGGCCTCGAAGTTGCCGCCCGCCACCTGCCGCACGCCCCGCAGCAGCTCCTTCACCGGCTGGGTGATGGTGAGGGCGTTGAACACGGCCCCGAGGATCACCAGCACCCAGATCGAGATGAACACCGCCACGGTCACCTCCCGGGTGAGGGCGGCGCTGGCCAGCAGGGTCTCGTTCGGGTTGATGCCCAGGGCCAGCACGCCGAGGTAGCGGCCCTCGTTCACCATCGGCACGAACACATCGGTCACCTGACCGTCGGGGGTGAGGTGCTGGCGGATCAGGGGGTTGTCGGGGCGGCGCTGGATGTCCGCCGGCAGCTCCAGCCGGCGGCTGAGCAACTGGTCGTCGTTGCCGTTGCCGTTGCCGATCGGGATGCCGAGGTAGATCACCCCCTCCGGATCGGCGTAGAGGATGTAGCGGAGGCTGCGGCTGGAGCGCCAGAACCGCTCCGACACCCTGGCCAGCTCGCGGTCGTTGCCCTCCGCCACCAGCGGCGCCACGTTGGCGGAGAGCAGCAGCCCCAGGTCGCGGGCGTAGCGGGTGTCGCTCAGGCGCGCGTCCCGCTGGATGCCGTTCAGGGCCAGGAAGGTGATGCCCGTCATCAGCAGGCTCACCACCAGGGTGGCCACCGCCAGCAGCTTGGTCTGGAGGCTGAATTCCGCCCACCAGCGGGCCAGCCGCTGCTGCCATTCGCGGCCCAGGGCGGCCGCGCCGGAGGAGGACACCGCCATCAGCGGGTCCGCACCTGGTGGCCGATGTCCCGGCGGAAGGTCATCCCCTCGAACTGCACGTGCGTCAGCCCTTCATAGGCCCGCTCGAAGGCCGTGTCGAAGTCGTTCGCCTGGGCCACCATCGCCAGCACCCGACCGCCGCTGGTGCGGCAGACGCCATCGGCATCGAGGCGGCTGCCGGCATGGAAGAGCTGGCGGTGCTCCGAGGGCTCCGGCTGGCCCTCGATCGGATCCCCCTGGCGCACCGGGCCCGGGTAGCCCGCGGCGGCGGCGATCACGCAGGCGCTGCAGAGGGGAGCGATGGTGAGTGGGGGCGCGGAGGGGAGACAGCCCTCGGCGCAGGCCAGCAGCACCGCAGCCAGTTCGGGGCCCAGCAGCGGCATCAGGGTTTCGCACTCCGGGTCGCCGAAGCGGCAGTTGAATTCGATCACGCTCGGGCCCGTGGCCGTGAGCATCAGGCCGGCGTAGATCACGCCGCGGTAGTCGATGCCCCGCGCCCGCAGGGCCGCCAGGGTGGGCTCCAGCACGAGGCGGCGCACCTCCTCCAGGCCGGCGGCATCGAGCAGGGGCGCCGGCGCGTAGGCCCCCATGCCGCCGGTGTTGGGCCCGGTGTCCCCCTCGCCGATGCGCTTGTGGTCCTGGGCCGGAGGCAGCAGCAGCAGGTGCTCGCCGTCGCTGAGGGCGAAGACGGACACCTCCGGCCCCTCCATGCGCTCCTCCAGCACCACCGTGGTGCCGGCCGCGCCGAAGCGGCCGGCGAAGGCCTCTTCGATCGCGCCGCGGGTCTCCGCCACGCTGTCGGCCACCGTTACCCCCTTGCCGGCCGCCAGGCCATCGGCCTTCACCAACAGGGGGCGGTTCTGCTGCT
>JBJTWS010000021.1:0-28824 GCA_046081905.1 Synechococcus sp.
GTGCCGATCCAGCGGATGCTCGAGCTCTCCCGCTGAGCCGGGGCGCTGCAGCAGTCGTGCCTGAAGCACTGGGCCGGCCACGACGTGGCGGCGGGCCAGGCGGCCCTGCTGGCGCGGGCCCGGGCCAATGGCCAGGCGGCCCAGGGCACCTACGTGGCGGGCTCGGAGCCCTCCGATGGCACGCCCCTGTTCGTGGCCAACTACAGCTACTGAGGCGCCGCCCGAGCGCAGCGCCCCGGCTCAGCGGGAGAGCTCGAGCATCCGCTGGATCGGCACCAGGGCCCGCTGGCGCAGTTCCTCGTTCAGCACGATCTCGGGCTGCATGGTGTCCAGGCACCGCCGCAGCTTCTCGAGGGTGTTGAGCCGCATGTAGGGGCAGGCATTGCAGCTGCAGCCGTCGGCGCCGGGCACCTCCAGGAAGGTGCGGTGCGGCACGGCGAGGCGCATCTGGTGGAGGATGCCCGGCTCGGTGAGCACGATGAAGGTATCGGCCGGGCTCTCCTGCGCCCGCTGCAGCAGCCGGCTGGTGGAGCCGATGAAATCGGCCAGATCGAGCAGGTGCTCGCGGCACTCGGGGTGGGCGATCACCTCGGCGTCCGGGTGCTCGAGCTTGAGCTGCAGCAGCGCCTGCTCGCTGAAGGTCTCATGCACCAGGCAGCTGCCGGGCCAGAGGGTGAGCTCGCGGCCGCTCTGGCTCTGCACCCAGCGGCCCAGGTTCTGGTCCGGCGCGAACAGGATCGGCCGGTCGGCCGGCAGCTGCTTCACCAGATCCACCGCGTTGCTGCTGGTGCAGATCAGGTCGCTCTGGGCCTTCACGGCGGCCGAGCAGTTGATGTAACTCACCACGATGTGCTCCGGGTGCGCGGCCCGGAAGGCGGCGAAGCCATCGGCGGGGCAGGCGTCCGCCAGGCTGCAGCCGGCCTCCAGGTCCGGCAGCAGCACCGTCTTGGAGGGATTGAGGATCTTGGCCGTCTCGGCCATGAAGTGCACGCCGCAGAACACGATCACATCGGCTTCCGTGCTGGCGGCCTTGCGGGAGAGCTCGAGCGAGTCGCCGATGAAGTCGGCGATGTCCTGGATCTCGGGCTCCTGGTAATAGTGCGCCAGGATCACGGCGTTGCGCTCGCGCCGCAGCCGCTCGATCGCGGAAACGCAGTCTTCCTGGGTAGCCGGGTTGGTGAGGGGGGCGACGGGGACCAACCGGAACCTCGTGGTAGGCAGGATGCCCTCAGCCTAGGGATCCGGGTTGGGTGAACCGTCTGTTGCCGCTGCGCGTCCACCCGAGCGTCCCCAGGGGCTGAGGATCGCCATCGCCGGCGATCCCCACGACCAGTGGGACGAGAGCGACCACGCCCTGCTGGAGCGGCTGCGCCCTGATGCGGTGCTGCTCGTGGGCGACTTCAGCGATGGCCGGGCCCGCATCCCGCGGCTGCTGCGCCAGCTGGAGCTGCCCCTGGCCTGCATCCTCGGCAACCACGACAGCGGCCGCGACCCCAGCGGCCGCACCCTGCAGCGCCAGCTCGACCTGCTGGGGGAGCTGCACTGCGGCTGGCGGCTGCGGCAGCTGCAGCCCCCCGGCCTGGCGGTGGTGGGGGGCAGGCCCGGCAGCGCCGGCGGCGGCTTCCAGATCTCCCGGGCGGTGCGGGCGGTGTGGGGCCCCCAGGAGCTGCAGGAATCGGCCGGGCGGATCAGCACCGCGGCCCTGGCGGCCGATCCGGAGCTGCCGCTGGTGCTGCTCTCCCACTGCGGCCCCAGCGGCCTCGGCAGCCGGCCCTCGGACCCCTGCGGCCGCGACTGGAAGGCCCAGGCGGGCGACTGGGGCGACCAGGACCTGGCCCTGGCGCTCGAGCAGATCCGCCGCCGCCGGCCGGTGCCGCTGGTGGTGTTCGGCCACATGCACCACACCCTGCGGCGCGGCCAGGGCGAGCGGCTGAGCTTCTGCCGCGACCGCGCCGGCACGGCCTACCTCAATGCCGCCTGCGTGCCCCGCCACGGCCTCGATGCCCAGGGCCGAGCCCTGCGCCACTTCAGCTGGGTGGAGCTCGAGGGAGGCGAGCTGGCGGCCGCCAGCCACCGCTGGTATGGCCTCGAGGGGGGGCTGCTCTACGAGCAGCGGCTCTGGCAGCGTCCCCTGGCCCCGTCTGCTCCTGCCCTGGAGGCGCCCTCGCCATGCTGATTTACGCCTGCGTCAGCGCCCACGGCTATGGCCATGGCTCCCGCACTGCCGCCGTGCTCACGGAGCTGGCGGCGCTGCGGCCCCACTGGCGGCTGGTGCTGAGCACCGCCCTGCCGGATCGCTTCCTGGATCTGGCGATGGGATCGGTGCCCCACCAGCGGCGATCCTGCCGCTGGGATGTGGGCGTGGTGCAGGCCGATGCCCTCGGCGCCGATCCCCTCGCCACCCTTGCGGCGCTCGAGCGCCTGGAGGAGGAGCTGCCGGCCCAGCTGGAGCGGGAGCTGGCCTGGCTGGAGCGCCAGGGGAAGCCGGCCCTGGTGCTGGGGGATGTGCCGCCGGCGGCGGCGCTGCTGGCGGAGCGGGCGGGGCTGCCGCTGGTGTGGCTGGCCAGCTTCGGCTGGGATGCGATCTACGGACCGATGGCCGCCGACCCGGCCCTGGATCCCTTGGTGGCGGAGCGCTTCGGGAGGTGGGCGGAGCGCTGCGCGGCCCTCTACCGGCGGGGGCAGCTGCTGCTGCGCTGTCCGCTCTCCATGCCGATGCCATGGGGGCTGCCGGAGCGGCCGATCGGGCTCACCACCGCCCGGCCCCGCCTGGCGCTGGAGCCCCTGGCGGAGGCCCTGGCCCTGCCGCCGGAGCGGGAGCGCTGCGTGCTGCTGAGCTTCGGTGGGATGGGCTTCCCCCTGGATCCCTCGCTGCTGGCCCACTGGCCCGAGCATGTGGTGGTGGGGCCCGATCCGGCCCTGGCGGAGGCGCCGAATGGGCGGGTGCTGCCGGCGGGGGTGCGGCCCCTGGATCTGATGCCCCTGGCGGCGCGGCTGATCACCAAGCCGGGCTACAGCAGCTTCTGCGAGGCCCTCAGCCAGAACGTGGGCATCCACCTGGTGCACCGGGAGGGCTTTGCCGAGGCGGCGGTGCTGGAGGCGGACCTGCGCCGCCATGGCTGGCACCGCCTGCTGAGCCAGGAGCAGCTGCGCCGCGGCGACTGGCAGCTCGACCAGCCGCTGCTGCCCCCGGCAGGGGCGCCGCTGGCCGCGGATGGGGCCCGGGCGGCGGCGGAGGCGATCGCGGCGCTGGCGGAGCCGGCCCCATCGCCGCACTGATCAGCGCTGCCAATGGTTCGGCCCGATACAATCGGAGGATCTATTGATTGAATCGGCAGAAATGCTGTGGTGAAGCTGATTTGAATTCCGCTCGGTAGTTTCTGATACGAGTGGACACTCGTGCGACCGTCACTAACACGATCCCTGCGGGGGGCGTTGTTAGGCAAATTAGCGCCGCACTTCGTTCCAGATTCCGATCGTCTTGCCTGCATCTGTCGAAGAGTTGGCCCTGAATTCCTGCAGTAAGAACTGTCCCCCGGCCCCTCTCCGCTCTGCTCCGCTAGGCGATCCCCTCTGAAACTTTCCGGATCTTTGGATTCGACCTCAGAGTTTTCCGCGTGATGCGTCATGCGGACTGCGCCATTCCAAGGCTGGTGAATCACCCATTCCCCGCCTCGCCTTGACCTGTCCTTCGCTGCATCCATTTTGCTCCGTCGTTCGATCTCGCTCGTTTCGGCCTTCTCCCTGGTGGGCGCCGCCGCGGCCTCCCTCGCCGCTCCCGTGAAGGCCGCCGAACCCACCGATCCCTGGAGCACGCTGCCCCAGGCCCCGGCCCCGAAGGTCTCGATCCGTCCGGCCCTGGTGCCCACCCCGCCGGCGGCGCCGGCCACCTACGCGATCACCCCCGAGCGGCGCGCCCTGCTCAACACGATCCGCTACGCCGAGGGCACCTGGGCCAACGGCGGCGATCTCGGCTACTGGATCATGTTTGGCGGCGGGTTGATGGACAGCCTCGAGCGTCACCCGAACCGGGTGGTGCGCTCGGCCCGCTACGCCAGTGCGGCCGCCGGCGCCTACCAGTTCATGCCCTTCACCTGGACGATGGCCAGCCGTGCCCTCGGCCTGGCCGGCTTCCATCCCCACGCCCAGGACCAGGCGGCACTGTTCCTGGTGCAGCGCCGCGGCGCCCTGGCCCTGGCGGACCAGGGGGAACTCACCCCGCAGCTGGTGGCGAAGCTCGCGCCCGAGTGGGCCTCCTTCCCCACCCTGGCCGGCTCCAGCTACTACGGCCAGCCGGTGAAGCGCTACGAGGAGCTGCGCCGCTTCTACCAGGCCAACCTGGAGCGCCTGCGCCAGGAGCAGCAGCAGGAGCTGCAGCTGGCCGCCGCTCCGGTGGAACCCCCCTGTGACGACGACTCCCTGAAGTGCCGTCTCGAGCGGGTGGGCACCGGAACGGGCGCCCGCTGAGGCACTCGCCTGAGGCAGTCGCCCGCGGTCGTCACTCCCCGCTGCCGCCCTCGCTGCCGCCGCTGAATTTCTGGCGCCCCACCGTGGCGCCGGCAATCTGATAGGCCACCGCCGCGGCACCGAGGAAGCCCAGGGTGTTGCGGGCCACCGGCAGCCAGTCGGAGGTGCGGGTCACCACCGGCCCCAGCCCGAGCGCGCCGAAGAGGATCAGCCACAGGGGAGAGAGCAGCAGCACCCAGGCCCACTCCACCCGCCGCCCCTCCTGGCGGGGGTAGCCGGCGATGCCGGCGATCACCCCGCCCAGGATCGAGGTGGAGAGGGTGAGCAGCCACTGCTCCCGCGGCAGGCCCGGCACCACCTGGCAGCCGCCCCGCTCCAGGCAGCCCTCCACGACGGTGAGTGCATCCACGATGGCGCCATCCTCGCCGTGGTCGCGCACGTAGTACTGGTTGCCGTAGCGGGTCTGCAGCTCCACCCAGAAGGTGCGGGGCATCAGCGCGAACAGGGCCTCGCCCACGTTGAAGTTGAGCAGGTTGCCGCCGCGGGGATCGGCCACCAGCAGCAGGCTGCGCTCATCGAGGTCCCAGAAATCGCGGATCGCCAGGCCCGGCGTGCGCTCGTACTGGGTGAGCACCCGCAGCTTCCAGCCGCTGTTCTGCTCGAAGGCCTCGAGCTGCTGCTCGAGGTTGTTGCGCTGCTGGTCCGTGAGGGCCTTGGCCAGGTCGATCACCGGGGTGGGGTGGTCGGGCAGCAGTTCGGGGTTGTCGTAGGCGCGGGCTTCCGGGGCTCCCAGCAGCAGCAGCGGCAGCAGCAGGGCAGGCAGCAGCAGACCGGCCAGCCAGCGGCGGAGGCGCAGGGGCGTGGGCTCCGGGCCCTCCAGGGCGGCGGCTGGGGTGGGGTGCATGGGGCGTGGCTTGGCACTGGCCTGATCCTGACGCCCCCGCCGCCCCAGCGCGGCAGGATTTGCCGGTTGCCGCGCCGCCTCCGTGTCCTCCTCTGCTGCCCCCGGCGTCCCCCCCTGGCTGCGGGAGCGTCTGGAGGCGGCGGGCGGCCGCGTGCCCTTCCGCACCTATATGGAGTGGGCGCTGCACGATCCGGAGCATGGCGCCTACGGGGCCGGCCGGCTGCGGATCGGACCCCACGGGGATTTCGCCACCGCCCCCTCCCTGGGGCCTGATTTCGCCGCTCTTCTGGCGCCGCAGCTGGCTGAGTGGCTCACGGCCCTGGGCCCCGGCCCCCTGGCGCTGGTGGAAACGGGCCCCGGCGAGGGCAGCCTGGCGGCCGACCTGGCGGCCGGGCTGGCCCGGGGCTGGCCCGCGCTGGCGGCGCGGACCGAGCTGGTGCTGGTGGAGCCCAACGCCGGCATGGCCGAACGCCAGCGGCAGCGCCTGGCGGGCTGCCCCCTGGCCTGCCGCTGGAGCGGCTTCGCGGAGCTGGCCGCGGCGCCCCTGCGGGGGGTGGTGCTGGCCCACGAGGTGCTCGATGCCCTGGCGGTGGAGCGGATCGAATGGGACGGGGCCCTCTGGCGCCGCCAGATGGTGGCGCTGCACGGGGCGACGGACGCCGAGCCCTCGCTGCGGCTGGAGCCCGGCGAGCCCCTGGAGCCCCCTACCGCCGAGGCCCTTCCAGCCCTCGGACTCCTGCCCCCCTCCCCCCAGCGGCCGCCGGGCTGGTGCAGCGAGCTCCACCCGGGCGTGGAGCCCTGGCTGCGCGGCTGCGGCGGTGCCCTGGCGGCCGGCGTTCTGCTGGTGATCGACTACGCCCTGGAGGCCTGGCGCTACTACGCCCCCGCCCGCTCCCAGGGCACCCTGATGGCCTACCGCGGCCAGGAGGCCAGCGGCGATCCGCTGCAGCAGCCCGGCTACTGGGACCTCACCGCCCACCTCTGCGTCGACACGGTGCTCGCGGCGGCGGCCGCCAGCGGCTGGCGTCCCCTGGGCCACCGCCGCCAGGGGGAGGCCCTGCTGGCCCTGGGACTGGCGGAGCGGCTGCACGGCCTGCAGCAGCAGCCCGCCGCGGATCTGGCGACCCTGCTGGCCCGCCGCGAAGCGCTGCTGCGGCTGGTGGATCCCCACGCCCTCGGCGATTTCCGCTGGATCGCCCTGGCCCGTTCCCTGGATACACCCGAACCCCTCTTCCTGCAGGAGCCGGGCCGTCCGGCTTCGGACTGAGTCGTTAAGGTCTGAGCGCTCCGCTGCCGGCCCTTGCCCGACGCTTTCGTCCTGCTGCAGGCCTTGGTGCTGCTCACCGTGCTCGCCGGCCTGCTGGGGCTGCTGCTGCGGCGCAACCTCTTCCTCAAGGCCCTGGCCATGGACGTGATGGGCACCGGTGTGGTGGCCCTGTTCGTGCTGGTGGCGGCCCGGCCTGGGTTGCGCACCCCCATCCTCTAGGCCCTCTCCACCCCGGAAGGCACCTCCCTTCCGGCGGTGCCCGCCGCCGCCTGGGCCGATCCGGTTCCCCAGGCGGTGATCCTCACGGCGATCGTGATCGGCCTTTCGATCCAGGCCCTGCTGCTGGTGGTGATCACCCGCCTGGCCCAGCTCGATCCTCTCCTCGACACCACCAGCTTCGAGGAGATCCAGGCCCTGCTGCGGCGGGATCCATGACCCTGCTGCTGATCGCCTGGCTGCTGCTCCCCTTTCTGGCGGCCTTCAGCGCGGCCCTGCTCCCTCCCCTGGCCCGCCCCCTGGCCCTGGGCTGCGCCCCGCTCACCGCCCTGCTCGGGGCGGCCCTGCTGCTGGGCCTGGCCCCCACCACCCTCGAGCTGAGCGGACCCCTGGGGGTGCTTCTGCAGGTGGACCGGATGGCGGCGCCCTTCCTGCTGCTGGCGGGGCTGGTGGTGCTGGCGGTGCTGCTGGATCGCTCCAGCCGGGCCATGGCCGGCCCCTTTCTGGTGCTGGTCCTGGTGCTGCTGGGCGGCCTCGATTCCGCCTTCGTGGCCGTGGACCTGGTGAGCCTCTACGTGGCCCTGGAGGTGGTGGGCATCACCGCCTTTCTGCTGATCCTGCAGAAGCGGGAGCCGCCGCAGCTGTGGATCGCCCTCCGCCACCTGCTGGTGGGCAACACCGTGATGAGCCTCTACCTGATCGGGGTGGCGGAGCTCTACCTCCACACCGGCAGCTTCCGCCTGGAGGCCCTGCGGGATCCTGCCCTGGCCGGCCCCGTGCTGGCCGTGGTGCTGGCGCCGCTTCTGGTGGGGCTGCCCACCAAGGGGGGGCCTCTTCCTCTCGGGTCTCTGGCTCCCCCGCACCCACGCCGAAGCCCCGGCGCCGGTGTCGGCCCTGCTCTCGGGGGCCGTGGTGGCCAGTGGCCTCTGCCCGCTGCTGCGGCTGGAGGTGCTGCTGCCGGCGCAGCAGCCGCTGCTCGCCTGGATCGGCCTGGCCAGTGCCCTGCTGGGGGTGCTGCAGGCCCTGGGCGAATCCGACCTGAAGCGGCTGCTGGCCTGGAGCACCCTCTCCCAGGTGGGGCTCGTGCTGCTCCAGCCCGCTGTGGGCGGCGCCTATGCCCTGGCCCATGGCCTCGCCAAGGCCGGCCTCTTCCTCGCCTCCGCCCAGGTGCCCAGCCGTGACCTGGCCCAGTGGGGGCGGCAGGCCCTGCCCCTGGGGCTGGGGCTGCCCCTGCTGCTCGCCTCCCTTTCGATCGCGGGGGCACCGCCCCTGCTGGGCTTCTGGA
Organism: Synechococcus sp.; assembly: GCA_046081905.1. Lineage (GTDB taxonomy): Bacteria > Cyanobacteriota > Cyanobacteriia > PCC-6307 > Cyanobiaceae > CBW1002. The sequence goes on from JBJTWS010000021.1 coordinate 8,140, forward strand.
CCAAGCAGGCCCTGGAGCAGGCCCAGCAGCCGATTCCGCCGGTCCTGCTGCTCGCCGTGATGGTGGGAACCGCGGCGGTCTATGCCCGCCTCTGCCGCCTGCCCCTGCAGCTCTCGCGGCAGGTTCCCTCCCAGGGGGCTCTGCTGCTGGCGGGGCTGCTGGCGCTGGCGGTCGTCTCGCCGGTGGCGGTGCCCCTCAAGGGCTCTGCCTGGCTCAAGGCCCTGGCCGTGCTGCTCGCCGGCGCCCTGGTGGAGCTGCTGCTCGCTGCCCTGCGGCGCGGGCGCGGCACCGTTCTGCCGCAGCCGCTCCCCAGCCTGGAGCGGCTGCCCGACCTGCTCGGCGGCATGGCCCTGGTGGGTGCCGCCCTGCTGCTGGCCCTCGGCTTCTGGCCGGGGGCGGGAGGAGCGGCATGGGCACGCTGATCACCGTAGGCCTGCGCCTGCTGTTCTGGTGCCTGCTTACCGGCGATCTGGAGGCCGCCAATGTGGCGATCGGGCTGGCCGTGGCCCTGGCCCTCCCCCGCTTCCGCCGGGGCCGGCCCGTGCCCCCGCTGGCGCTGCTGCGGACCGTGGGCGACTGTCTGGTGGCCCTACCGCAGGCCTACCGCGAAGCCTGGTGGATGCTGCGGGCCCAGGCGGCCGGCGAGCCGGTCCGCGAAGAGATCGTGCGGCTGCCGGCCCAGGGACGCGGCTCCGCCCTGCTCGTGTTTCTCGAAGTGTTCCGCGTGACCCTCACCCCCTTCACCCTCGTGCTCGACCTGGAGCCAGACGGCCGTCACTACCGGGTGCATCGCCTCGCCTGCGGCCGGGGAACCAACCCCGGCGAGGGCCACCCGGAGGAGCAGCCATGACCCTGCTCGTGCTCGGCATGGTGGCCGCCCTGCTGCTCACGATCCTGGTGGTATGCCGCAGCCGGGATGTCTGGCACCGGCTGGCGGCCTTCGCCAGCGTCTCCACCAAGGTGGCGATGGTGATGCTCGTGGTTTCCGTCGTCCGCGACGACCGGATGGTGGGGATCGTGGGGGTGAACGTGCTCAGCGTGGGCAACGGGGCGGTGATGCTGCTCGCCAATCTGCTGCGGGGGGTGGACCCATGAGCCTCGATCTCTCGCTGCTGCCCGCCTCCCTCAGTGCCCTGCTGCTCGGGGCCGGGGTGCTGCTCTGGATCGCCGGCACCTGGCCGCTGCTGGGGCGGGGCAGCTACCTGCACAAGCTCCACTTCCTCGGCCTCTCCGACACCCTCGGCTCGGCGCTGCTGCTGCTGGGGCTGCTGCTGCGCTTCAACCGCGAGTGGCCCCTGCTGGTGCTGGCGCTGCTCTCGCTGGTGGTGTGGAACACGATCTTCGGCTACGTGCTGGCCTCGGCCTCCCAGGCCCGGAGGCGCCCATGACCCTCAGCACCGAAGCCCCCCTGCTGCTGCCGATCGCGGCGCTGCTGCCGCTCACCGCGATCCTGCTGGTGAGTCAGTCGAACCCGTATCAGACCCTGGTGCTGCGGGGCATCCTGGGCTCGGTGGCGGCCCTGCTCTACGCCCTGCTCGGTGCCGCCGATGTGGCGATCACCGAGGTGCTGGTGGGCACGCTGCTCTCCACTACCCTCTAGGCCGTGGCCCTGCGCTCCTCGATGGTGGTGCGCCTGGCCTGCCCCGCCGCGCCGCCACTGCCGGAGGGCCAGCTCCGCCTGCTGGAAACCTGGCTGGCGGAGGCCAGCCTGCGGCTGGAGCTGGTGAACGATCCGGCGGGCCCGCCCCACATCCCGCCCGGCGAACTGCACGGACTGCTCGCCTGGGCGGGAGCGGCTCAGGGCGAAGGCGCCGCAACCCCTGGGGTTCTGCAGCTGCGCAGCCCCCGCCTGCTGGAGCGGCTGGGCGGGCTGGCCGGCGCGGCGGCCTGGCGGGAGGCGGGGAACCGCCTGGAGCTGCTGCCATGACGATCCTCTACGTGCTGGCGGCCGTGCTGCTCTGCCTGGCGCCGCTGCTCTCCCTCCTTCCCGCCCTGCCGCCGCTGGCCGGCTCCCTCCGCACCCTGCTGGAGGCGGGCGATGTGCCCAATCTTATGTCCACGGTGATCCTGCACACCCGCCTCTGCGACACGGTGGCGGAGGTGGTGGTGTTCACCCTCGCCTCGATCGGGGTGCGCTGGATCTTTGCGGGTGATCCCTCCGAGAGCCGCCTGCGGCTGCTGCACGATCCCCCCTCGGTGGTGCTCTGCCAGCTGGGCGCCTCGGTGTGTGCCCTGGTGGCGGTGGAGCTGGCCCTGCGGGGACACCTCTCGCCGGGGGGAGGCTTCGCGGCGGGGGTGGCGGGCGGCACCGCCATCGGGCTGCTGCTGATCAGCGGCTCGGCCCGACGTACCGACCGCCTCTACCGCCATTACCGCGCCGATCTCTGGGAGAAGGGGGCCGTGCTGGCCTTCCTGCTGGTGGCGTTCCTCAGCCTGGAGGGGCTGGCCCCCGGGGCCGGGCGGTTCGGCGCGATCGCCAGCGGCGGCTGGATCGCGCCGCTCAACGCCTCGGTGGCGGTGAAGGTGACTCTGGGCTCCTGGGCGATGGTGCAGCTGCTGGTGCGCTACCGCGGGCTGCTCTGAGCGCTGCTCCGTGCAGCCCCGCGGGCCGGCCCCTCACACGGCCGCCAGCCACTGCCCCAACGACTGCTGCGGCAGCCCCTCGGCGCTGGTGATCTCCACGATCCGCCCCACCGAGGCGGGCGTTTCGATCGCCTCGAGACACACCCGCGCCACCAGGCGGCGGGGGATGCTGTCGCTTTCCTGCTGGTTGGGGCCGCTATAGCGCACCCCCTGGGCCTCGAGCTTCTCCTCGGCCTCCTTCAGTCCGCCGGGGCGCACCACGGTCCAGTCGAGGCCGCTCTGCTCGAGCCAGCGTTCCCCCAGCCGCTTCCACACCAGGATCAGCCCGAAGAGGTTGAGCAGGTGCAGCCAGCGGCCGCTGCACAGGGAGCTCACCAGCACCACCCGCTTCACGCCGGCGGCGCGGCAGGCGGCGATCTGGGGCCGCATCGCCAGGGCATCCACCTTGAGGGGCCCGAGCAGGTCGACCGAGGGACGGGCGCCGGTGGCGATCACCAGGGCATCGCAGCCCTGCAGGGCCCGCTCCAGGGCCGGGCCATCGCTGAGTTCGAGCCGCACGATCTCGGCGCCCTCGAGCCCGGCAGGGAGGCTGGAGCCCGGGCGCACCAGGGCCCGCACGCCCCAGCCGCGCCGCAGGGCCTCTTCCACCACGCGCCAGCCGGTCTTGCCGGAGGCGCCGGTCACCGCCAGTTGGGTCATGGGCCAGGGAATCCGGGCCGATCAGCCTAGGAAGCGCCCTCGAGGCTGCGCAGCACCGAGAGGATCAGCTCGGGCTCCACCGCATCGAGGATCTCCACCGCGCCGATGGCGGTGGGCAGCACGAAGCGCACGCGGCCGTTGCGCACCTTCTTGTCGCCCTGCAGGCAGCGCAGCACCCGCTGCGGATCCATCGCCGGCATTGCCAGGGGCAGGCCCGCGGCGGCGATCAGACGCTTCTGCCGCTCCTGCTCGGCGGCGCTCCAGAGGCCCAGCTCCACCGAGAGGGCCCCGGCGGCGAGCATCCCGAGCCCCACGGCCTCCCCATGCAGGTAGGTGCCGTAGCCCTGCAGGGTCTCCACCACGTGGCCGAGGGTGTGGCCGTAGTTGAGGATCGCCCGCAGGCCGCCCTCCCGCTCGTCGGCGGCCACCACCTCGGCCTTGGCGGCGGCGGAGCGCACCAGCAGGGTGTCGAGCAGGGCAGGCCCCATGGCCTGCTGGCTGGCGAGGGCGAGGCTCCCGGAGCCGGCGGCGGCCTCGAGGGCGCCGAAGAGCTCGGCATCGCCGATCACGCCGTATTTGATCACCTCCGCCATGCCGGCCCGGAATTCCCGCTCCGGCAGGGTGGCGAGGGTGGCGGGATCGATCAGCACCAGGCGGGGCTGGTGGAAGGCGCCGATCAGGTTCTTGCCGCCGGGGTGGTTCACGCCGGTCTTGCCGCCGATCGAGGCATCCACCATCGCCAGCAGGGTGGTGGGCACCTGCACCACGGCGATGCCCCGCAGCCAGGTGGCGGCGGCGAAGCCCGCCATGTCGCCCACCACGCCGCCGCCCAGGGCCACGATCAGGGAGCCGCGCTCGAGCCGGTGCTCGAAGGCCGCGTCGTGGATGCGGGCCACGGTGGCGGGGGTTTTCTGGTCTTCCCCGGCCTCGATCACCAGGGCGGCGGTTTCCAGGCCCGCAGCTGTGAGGCTGCGCAGGGCCGTGGCGCCGTAGTGCTCGTTCACCACGGGGTTGGTCACCACCAGCACACGGCTGCCGGCCCGCACGCCCTGCTGGAGGAGCTGCTCGCCCAGATGGGCCAGGGCGCCCTCCCCGATCACGATCGGATAGGGGTTGGCGCTGAGCTCCACGCGAAGGGTGCGGAACGCGGTGGGCGTGGCGGTCATGCGGCGGGCGGAGGGGCCAGGTGGGCCGAGGCTACGGCGGCCGCCGTAGCCATCCGGGGCTGCTCTTCCGCTGCGTTGCCGCTGCGTTCCAGTCAGTGCCGTTCAGCCGTTTAGTAGGGAAGCGTGAAGCCGCTCTGCATGTTCCCCACATCGAGCATCACCCAGGTGAGCCACACCAGCAGGGCCACCACGCCGGAGGCGAGGGCAATCCGGCCGGCGTAGCGGAGCAGCATCTCCCCAGGGGTGATCTCTTTCACGGAGGACTCCGGCGCAGGGCTCCACTCTGCTGGAACGCGGGGGCCGTGGCGGGGGGCTGTGGGGGCGACCCGGGGGCGAGAGCGGAAATCCGAACAGGAAGTTTGTTGAAGACTCCGCTGTAGCAACCGCTACCGAAGCTTGAATGCAGACACGTTGATCCCCCCTCGCTGGGGTGGATGCAGGCAGACCCGCGTCAGGCAACGGGGGCGCGGGCACTGTGGAGACGACGATGAACGTTCTCGATCTGATCCGCTCGCGCATGCTGCGCGACCGGCGGCTGGAGGATGCCCAGTTCCTGATGGCCAAGGCCTACCGGGGGGTTCCCTACGTGGATGCCCACCACGACGAGCCCGACCACTCGAACGATGCCCACGAGCGCACCTACCGCGGGCAGCACTACGTGCACTGAACGCCGGCACTGAGCGCCGGCACTGAGCGCCGGCTTCAGGGGCCGGCGATCGCTGCCAGGCCCCGCCGGTGAATCTCCCGGGCGTACGCGGTCCAGGTGCCCTGGCCCCAGTAGCGGAAGCAGCTGGTTTCCAGCAGCAGCAGGTGTAGCAGGGCCCGCTGGTAGCGCGGGGATCGGGTCACACCCGGATCCCCTGCCACCAGCGGGTCGAATTCCTGGTGGAAGGCGGCACTGAGCTGGTTCATCGGCTCCAGCACGTTGGCGTAGCACGCCACCCAGCTAAGGTTGTTGGTCCAGGAGGCGCCCTCCATGGAGAAGGAGGGATCCCGGGCCTGCAGAGCGGCGATGGCGGCCACGGTGGCCTCCGGGGTGGGGGCTTCCGCGGTTGCGCCACGGCCCACTTCCTGCCAGAGCCGATGCTGCCCCACCGCCTGAATGGCGGGGAACTCAGCAGGCAGCACGCCGGAGGCTTCCAGCAGCTCCAGATACTCGCTGCCGTTCAGCGCCACCGTGGCGGGATGCTCTCCGCTGGCGAAGATCCTGTGGTGGGCCTGCCGGAAGGCCTGGGGGAATTCATTCATCATCACCCCGCCGTTTTCCCCGTCGGCGATCTGACATACCAAGGACGGAACCGGGGTGCCACCCAGCGCTTGCCGCCCGAGCCCCAGGGCTTCGGAATAGGGCTGCATCTGCCCCACCAGCTTGGTGTCGGAGCCCTGGGTCTTGATCAGGGCGGTGATGCTGGCGGTGGCGCCGCTGGAGCTGCGGGCCACCAGCCGGTTGGGGATGAATTTCTGCGCCTGGGGCAGCTCCTGCCCCGCGAGGGTTTCCACGCTGTGTTCCTGCACCAGCAGCCAGCGGTAGCCACAGTCGTTCAGGGCCTGCACCAGGGCATGGAGCGTGTCCGGATGGTTCGGAAGGTGCATCTCCGGCAGGGAGAACCCCTTCACCCGCTGCAGCGCCTCCGCGCCGAAGAGTGCCAGGAACTGGTGCTGCCAGGCGAGGATCTGCAGCTTGAGATCGGGGATCGGGGTGGAGGGCGCCACGGCATGGCCCCAGAAGGTGCCGAGCCACTCCACGTGGGGCTGCAGGGCTGGATCCCCGGTGAGCTGGCGCAGGGCAGCAAGAATGTCCTCGCGGCCCATCTGCGCGAAGCCCCACAGCAGGGTGCCGGAATAATCGAGCATTATCCGCGGATCACAGCCTTCGCCGATCAGCTCGGGGATCAGATCCGCCATGCGCCGGTAGCACCGGGCGAAGGGTTCGGCGTTGTGGTTGTCGGCCTGGCCGGGGTGCTCGAGCATCCACTGCAGATGGGAGATCAGCTCTCCGTTGGCGCCGGCCGGAATCGTGGGCTGGTGCATGTGCAGAGCACAGGCGAAGGCCGATTCGATCGTTTCCAGCGTTCGGGCGCTGCGGCTCAGCGCCACCGGGCCGGGCTGGTTCACCAGTGCGTGAATCTGTGCCTCCGAACCGGCGATCGGGGGCAGGGCGCCATCAGGGGGATTCGCCACCGCATCACCAGGCAAGGGAGGCCGGGTTCGCCGGCCGAAGTCCATCCTGTCGGTACGGCAGCGGGCGGCGGAATTCCGGCCGGTCCTCCTCACAGATCACCAGCAGCAGCGAATCTTCGAGGGCGGTTTCGGTGTGGGTATCGCCCGGCTCCACGAAGTAGGTGCCGCCGGCATCGATGGTGTGGGGCGGCTCGGCCGCAGCTTTCCCCACACCCACTTCCTGCACCTGCATGCTGCCGCTTACCACATACACTTGGCACCAATGGGCGTGGTGATGGGCGGGGATCGCCATCCCCTGCGGCATCCGGTAGAGGCCCGATTCCACGTTGTGGTCTCCTTCCCACAGGCGACACGCCTGCATCGGCACCCCCCGCACCTCGATCGATTGCCATCGCTGCTGATCGGTGGGGAGGTAGCGGGTCATCGCTGGCCAGCGGCGCTGGGTGCTGCTGCGAACATCCTGGCAACCTGCCGCGATGGGGCCACCATCACCTGCCATCCAGACGCCTCACCAGCCGCTGTGGCTCCACTGCCCGCAGCGGGTCGGCCTTCCAGGCCTCTGGCGAAACGTTCACGCATCGAAGCGAGTGGAGCTCAGCCCATCCAGAAAGCCCTGCGCTTCGCGGGCTGCCGCGGCTTCTGCCCCTCCCAGCCGTGGCCTGGCCGCGCCTTCACCGGCCATGGTTCGATGTTCCGAGGCTGCCTAGGGTTCCTTGGGTTCGGAAGCGGCCTTGATGCAGAACGGTGCTCCTCCTCTTCGCACCAGGATCCGAGCCCTCTGGGCCCGGCGATTCCTCTGGCTCGCCCTTCTGTTTGTGCTGGCGGGGGTGAGCCTCGGGATCGTCGATCACCATGGCCTGGCAGCCGGCACGGATTTGGCCCGGGGGAAGGCTGAACCGGCCACCACCCTCACTGTTCAGGGCACCACGCTGAGGCTGCCGCGCTTTCTCCGGAATCCTGAGATCAAGCAGCTGGGCCCGGGAAGTTCGGTGGTGTTCCGTCGAACCACAGACGACACGTGCGGGCTCTACACCTGGGGAGAATTCACCGTTGCCGCCGGCCAGGGAGCCCCGCCGCATCTGCACTACGGGGATGAGGAATGGTTCATCCCCACGCAGGCTGGAAAGATCCGCATGTTCTCCCCGGCCGCCAGACCCAGGAGCTTCGCGAATGGCCAGCTGCCCGGTCACAATCTGCCGGCGGAGACGATGGGATCAGTGGAGATCGACAAGCAGGATGTGTTCTATTCGCCTCGAGCCAATATTCACTATTTCACCAATGAGAACGACACTCCGATCGAGGGCTTTCTGAATATCTGGGCTCCCGGCTTCGGGATCCGCAACATGTTCGACAGCTTCAAGGCGGTGAACTTCCGGTTCAGCTCCACAACGGAGTTCGGCAGCTTCTCGGCCGAGCAGCAGCAATCCCTGCTGGAGGCCACGGGCCTGTGGGGCGTGCCGCACGACACCTCGGGCAAGATGGTGGGCCGGCCGGACTTCGTACGAGCCCGAGGCGCGATCACCCCCCATCCAGCGAACCTGGCCCACCTGCAGGAACTGATCGATGCCGGGGAGGCGTGCTACCCCATGATGGACTCTTAACCGCCGAGCACAACGGCATCCGGAATCTCGTAGCGCTCCTCGCCAATACGGATGCGGGTCAGGTCGCCCTCCCGGGTGGCTGCGAAGGGTTTCGCCCCTTCCGATTCGCTCGTATCGGCACCGATGGCGCGGCCCATGCGGAAGAAGATGGCGCGGGTGCGGCCACCGGGCCGGGTGATCACCACGGTGGCGTAGCCGCCGCCGGCCCGCGCCACCCCGAAGCGGCACGACCCCATGGGCTGGCTGGCCGCGAAGGCGCAGGGGAGTGGTCCCGTGGCATCGAACTGCCCCTGCCCCGCCCGCAGGGCGGAATCATCGGGGCCCATCGCGGCGCTGCCGTCTGGGGAGAGTGCGGGGCGGAGCAGCTCCGCCGCTCCATAGCCCCGCGGCCCCCCGCCGAGGGGTTGGAGATCGCACCAGGTCTGGTCCTGAACGCGCTGGCAGCCGAGGTTGTCGAGGATGCTGCCCGGCGGGACGGTGGTCAGCACCCGCGCCGTGGGGCTGGCCTGCTCGCGCAGGGTGAGCGGGCGCACCACCTCCCAGTTGCGCGACCCGCCGTGTTCCGGTGCCGCCGCCACCTGGGATCCGCTGGTGGCCTGATCCTCCGGCACCCACACGTAGTTGCCGCCGTCCGCCAGCAGGCTCAGGGAGAGCCGGCCGTTCTGGAGGGAGTAGGAGCGGATGGCGGAGGATCGGGCCAGGAAGCTGGCATCCAGGCTGGGCGGGGGGCAGAGGGCGAGCGTGGCGGCGAGCGGCCCGAACGTGAAGCGGCCATTGGTGGGGTCGCTGCTCGGCTCCGCCGACCAGGTGCCGAGGGCGCGGTTGCAGTTGAGCTGCAGCGTCACCGTTCCATCGCCATGCAGGGCCATGGTGTAGAGGGTTCCGGGGGCCGGTCTGGAGGTGCCCTGGGCATCATCCATCGACTGGACTTCCACGAGGCGCCAGCGGGTGCCCGCCAGTGGTGGCGTGGTGGCCTCGGATTCCTGCGCCGCCCCTGAGGATCCTCCGGCGGTGACGGCCGCAAGCAGCAGGGCCACGAGCGTGCGTTGGACGTTCATCTCCGTACTCCCCGTTGCGCGCTGCGCTGGCAGAGGATCCACAGAAGCAGCAGATTCAGGGCCGGTGCGGCGATGGCGGCAGCCAGGCGAAGCTCCGCCGGCAGGGGATCCAGAAACTGGTTCCACGGTAGGCCCAGCGGCAGCAGAAACACCCCAGCCAGCGGTCCGCGGTGACTGCCGAACCACCCCCAGGTGCCGGCCAGGAACAGCACCAGGGCCGCTGCGTAGAGCACGGCGAAGAGGAGCGTCAGGAGGCTGCAGTTCCTTGGCATGGTGGGAGGAACCGGAGGAGCACTATGAGGCGGACCGCCATGGCTTCAGGGGTTCTGCTCCTGTCCCTGCTGGCCGGATGCGACACCGCATGGCGCTGGACGACGCAGCCCTTCCGCCTGCGCTGCCGCCTGGAAGCGGATCCGCCGGTGCTGTTCCGGATGGAGCCGCGCCAGCAGCAGGTGGTGGAACTCGATCCAACCACGGGGGAGGTGACCGGCACGATCACCACATTCGAACCGCCGCCGGAGCTGGGGGGCGGGATCATCGACGACAGCACCGTGACGATGACGCCGCGGCAGATCCGCTGGGAGAGCAGCATGTACAGACCCCAGTTCGTGCGGGAAAGCCACGCGATCGATCTGACCACGCTGCGCTACACGGCGCAGTGGAGTCTGCAGGTGGATGCCGGCCCAGAGGTGAGCGAAACCAGGAAAACCGGACGCTGCAGCAGGGTCTGACTGTGCAGTTCAGCAGCAAGAATCCCGCTGGAAGGATCAGGAATGCAGCGTGCGCTCGATGCGGCGATCCGGAACGAGCCACAGCGCCGCCACCAGAATGTAGAGCGCGCAGGCCAGCCAGGCATTCGCGAAGGCCAGGGGAATGGCCAGGGCATAGAGCAGCAGCGACAGCTTGCCCTTGGAATCCCGCCCGATCGCCCTGGCCAGGGCGGAACCCTGCCCGTGCTGGCGCACCAGCGTGCGCGAGAGCAGGAAATAGGCGATCGCGGCCAGCAGAAGAACCAGGCCGTAGGCTGCCACCGGCAGCGAGGCAAAGCGGTTTTCGCCCATCCAGGCGGTGGCAAAGGGAAGCAGCGACAACCAGAACAGCAGATGAAGATTCGCCCAGAGGGTGAGGCCGTTCACCTGATCCACCGCCTGAAAGAGGTGATGGTGGTTGTTCCAGTAGATCCCCACATACACAAAGCTGAGCACATAGCTCAGAACGGTGGGGATCAGCGGCAGCAGCGCCGCCAGGTGTGGCTGATCGGGCGCCTTCAGCTCCAGCACCATGATCGTGATGATGATGGCGATCACCCCGTCGCTGAAGGCTTCGAGCCGGCCTTTGTTCATGGTGGGTTGGAGGGGCTGCAGGGGATCCGGGCTCACCCCGGCAGGTATCGATGGTCACCCGCTGGATGCGGGTGTGTTGGCGGCACTCAGGGCGCGTGCCGCTCATCCGCAGCCAGCTGCCGCAGCGCCATCCGGTCGGTTTTGCCCACGGGGGTGAGGGGCAGCTCGGGAAGCACGCGGATCTCCTCCGGCGCCTTGTAGCCCACCCGCGCCCGCGCAAAGGCGATCAGCTCGGCTTCGCTGGGGACGGGTTGATCCGGGCGGAGGGTCAGGTAGGCCCGCACGTTCTCGCCGTGCACCGGGTCGTGGATGCCGATCACCCCCACCAGATCCACGGCCGGATGCTCCGCCAGGGCCTCCTCCACCTCCTGGGGGCAGATGTTGGAGCTGTCGTGCACGATGATCTGCTTGCGGCGGCCGCAGAACCAGAGGTAGCCGTCGGCGTCGATGCGCATGTCGTCGCCGGTGTCGAGCCAGCCCTGCACGATGGTTTCGGCGGTGGCCTCGGGGTTCTCCCAGTAGCCCACCATCATCGAGGGGGCCTGGATCCAGAGGCGACCCTCCTCGCCAACGGCCACCTCGGAGCCGTCTTCCCGGCGCAGGCTGGCGCTGAAGCCTGGGCAGAGCCGGCCCACCGATCCGATCCGGTTCAGACCCGACGGCGGCGCCAGGGTGGCGTAGCCGATCTCGGTCATGCCGAAGCATTCGTCGATCCCGAAGCCGGATGCCTGGCGGAACTCCTCCTGCAGTTGATGGGGCACCTTGTCGCCGCCGCTGATGCACAGCCGCACCGACGCCAGATCCGCAGGTCCCAGGCCCTCATCCCGCAGCAGGGCGAAGAGGGCGGCGGGCAGCATCAGCAGCACCGCCGGCCGGTGGCGGCGCAGCAGGGTTTCCACCGTGGGGGCATCGATCTGGCTGGCGATCGCGGCGGAGGCGCCGGTGGCCAGCGCTGCGAGCACCAGGCCGCAGGAGGCGATGTGGGCGAGGGAGCTGCCGGCCAGCACCTCCTCACCGGCCTGCAGCTCGGTGGCCTGGATCAGGGAGGCGAGCATGGCGCCGAAGCTGGCGCGGCTGTGGGTCACGCCCTTCGGCCGGCCGGTGCTGCCGGAGGTGAAGTAGAGGAAACAGGGATCGTCTGCGGCCAGATCCGGCCAGGGTGGTGGCGCAGCCCCGGCCGGGGCTGCGGCCAGCAGGGGCCCAAAGCCGCTGGGATCGTCGATCCGATGGCAGCCCAGGGGCAGCTGGGCCGCCACGGCGCTGGCCTGCACATCGGCCTGCCGTTCGCCGTGAAACACCAGCGCCGCAGCGCCGCTCACCGTGAGCGCATGGTCGATTTCGCGGGGGACGTAGCGGTAGTTGAGCGGGGTGAGCACCAGGCCGCTGCGCAGCCCGGCCAGGTAGTGCACCAACAGCTCCACCCGGTTCGGGATCAGGGAGGCGAGCCGCTGCCCCCGCTGCAGGCCCAGCCGCTGGTAGGCCCGCGCCAGCTGCTCGGCCCGGCGGTTGAGCTCCGCCCAGCTGATGGTGTGGGTGAGATCCTGCAGCGCCGCTGCCGCCGGATCGCGCCCCAGGCCCACCTCCAGGAGGCGGTTCAGGTCGATCGGTGCAGCCTGGGGCGGGCCGTGGTGGGGCATGGACTGCCGCAAGCCCGTTCACTCTGGCAGCGTTTGGCCTCCACAACAGGCCAAGACCCCTCGATGGAGGATCGCCATCGCCGATCTGCAAACCGCCGAGGCCTCCAGCGATCCGGTTGTGTTCCGTGAGGGAGCCTGGGGGTTCTGGCTGCAGCAGGCGGTGGAGAAGGCACGGAAAGCCTGGCTGCTTCAGCTCGGTGGTGATCCGCCGTTCACCCATGACCTGCGCCGTCAGCGCCTCGTCACCGATTCGGTGCTCAGCGGTGGCTGAGGAACTCCTCCAGGGTCATGCCAATGTCTATGGCGATCTGACGACGCAGCGAAGGAGAGATATCACGTCCCTTGTGGACTGGCACTGTGGTGCAGCGTCCTCGAGGATCACGAAACTGCAGATGGGAGCCGCGTTGACGAACCACATCGAATCCCAGCTTCCGAAGGATGTCCGCCACCTCAGAGGACTTGAGGACGGGGGTTGAGCCCACGTTCAGGCCGGCACCACGATCTGCTGCAGGCCCACGAAGTCGCTCTCCAGGACCGGTTCGCCGTCCTCCAGGAGCATGGCGATCACCTCCCGGAGGTTGGCCTGCAGCTCATCGAGGGTCTCCCCCTGGCTGTGGGCGCCGGGGAAGCCAGGGACGTAGCCCACAAGCAGGCTAGTGTCCGCGCAGCGCTCGATGACGGCGGAGAAGGTACGCACAGCCTCTGCTGCCTTCAGGTGATTCATCGTAGGCAACCCGCCAGGTCTGTCCGAGGGGGTGACGGAGGGCATGGCATCGCCGCAGGGTTTCTCCCTCACCAGTGCCACCCCCGTCTCACCCAGCCTGGATGCCTCCATGCCCCCGCCCCAACGCACGATATGGCCCGGCGGATGCCGGGAGGACCATGGCAGGCAGGATGTTCAGCTGATCTTCAGGAAGGGACATGGGTGAGCTGCTCAGGATCCTCTTGCCGGCTCTGTCGTGGAACGAGGTGGATCACAACGTCGCAATCGAGCACATCGGCGTAGCGACGAAGGGTTGACAACGCGGGCAGATGCTTGCGGGATCCCTCCAGCCGGCTGATGGCGCTGCGTGTGGTTCCCATGCGCTGCGCCACGTCCTCCTGGGTCAGACCGGCACGTTTGCGAGCATCCAGGAGCTCGCTCAGCAGTCGAAATTCCGCGGCAGCGACCTGCCTGGCCTCCTTGTAACCAGGGATCCTTTCGGCGCGGCTCCGCTCGATGACACGTTCGCGGAGGACTGGCTCGTAGGGAATGTCAGCCATGGTGTTTGACCTCCTTCATACGGCGGCGAGCCATAGCGAGATCACGCCGGGGTGTTTTCTGTGTCTTCTTGATGAAGGCAGGAAGCACGATGATCATTCGGCCGCTGCAATAACAAAAGAAAGCTCGCCCGATCCCGCTTCGGCTTCTGGGCCTGAGCTCAAACAGGCCGTCGCCCATTGCCCTGGAGTGTGGCGCCCGAAGGAGGGGGCCATGGTCTTCCAGCAGGTCGAGGAGTTCGTCGCAGCGGGCCAGCAGGTCAACGGGCCACGACTCGATCTCATCACGAACGCGAGGGCTGAAGTAGGCAAGGCGATAGGACTGTCCCAAGTTAGCGCGCGTGCTACGTGGTGGGCGCGACCTCGCGGCGAGGCTTCTCCCCCACCAGTGCCACCCCCCGTCTCACCCAGCCAGGAAGCCCCATGCCCCCATGCCCCCGCCCCGGCGCAGGACGTGGCCCGGCGGGGTGAGGACGTGTACGGCTCGGCAGAAGCCTGCGGCGACGCCCACCGCAGCGGGCGGTTCGATCTCCGCACTGGAGGACGGCGGCCGGGTGCTGCTGGAGAACGAGCTGGCGCTGTGAATCTCCGGCGCCGATCCCGTAAGCGAGGGGCACAGCTCACCAGGTAACGCTCCACCGTGTTGGTGGACCAGGTTGCGATGCCGATGCCGAAGACGTGCTCATCATCCATCCAAGCGCAGACCTCTTGATCGAGACCTCTCGTCCTGGCGAGATCAGTCACGTAGGCGGCCGATGAGAGCACGCACCCGAAGGCCGAGACAGCCTGCGCTCCACCCTCAGGCCGTTGGCTGCTCAGAGCGGCCTTTCCGCCAGGCCTTGAAGTGTGCACTGAGCTCGTCTTCGCGCAAACCGAGACGCTCCAGTTCAGCCTGCATGAGCCGGCCAGACTCCAGAATCTTCTCCCGATCACTCAGGTTGCCTTGCTGGGGCAAGGGCACGTAGAGGCCAAGGGTGCGGCCATGGCGGGTCACATCAATCGGCGTGGACGATTCCAGATGGGAGGCCAGCCTGGCCCTGATTACACGGATCCCCATACGGGTCGCCACGCCTTCCTCCTGCCAAGTGTGGACGCATCCCAGGGCTGGCTGGGGAAGACGGCCGGCGATCGCGGTGGCGGGTATGGACTGGGGCGCCACAGCCACACCAGGAGCCGGGCTGGCTGCAGCTGCCAGGCGCCCACGCCAGAAGGGATCCCAGCAGGGTCGCACTCCTGACGGGCCGCCCAACACCAAACCTGGCCCTGCCGCCCGGCAGCCGCCAGCATCACTCCATGGCCTCCAACCCCTCTGCTGCCTTCCTTCGCCTGCGCGCGTTCATCCAGACCGCTGCGAAGGTGTGCCTGCTACCGGGCGAAGCCAGTGCCCGTCAGAATGGAACCATGACGGCCAGCACAGCCTCCCAACCGATCGAGCCGAGGCTGGCGGCCATGGTTGCCGGCATTCGCCAGCTGATCCCTGCTGCTGATGTGCGTCTGTTCGGATCGAGGGCCCGAGGTGATGACCGGGCCGATTCCGATGTGGACCTGCTGATCACCGTGCCTGATGCCTGGCTGGCGCAACGCGACCGCTTTGCACTGCTCGCTGACCTATGGGGTGCCGTGGCCCAGCCGGATCTGTCGGTCGACCTGGTGCTCCACTCGAGCAGCGAAGTGGCCCGCCGAGCCAAAGAGCCAGGCTCTCTGGTGTGCCAGGCCCTGCGAGAAGGCGTTCTGCTCGATGGCCAGGCCTGAAGCGCTGCGGCTGCTGCGCATCGCACGCCGCGACCTCAGGATGGCGCGCTGTCTGCTGGATCCAGAGGTGGAGGAAGCCAGCTGGGGCTGGGCAGCTCAGCAGTGTCTGGAGAAGACCCTCAAAGCCTGGTTGCACCACCTCGGCAGCACTCCGCCTTCGACGCACGACATCTCCCGATTGCTGTTGCTGTTGCAGGAGGCCGGAGTTGAGGTCAAGGACCTTCTGCCCCTGCGGGCCTTCACCTCCTTCGCTGTGCAGTACCGCTACGACGACGAACCCGAAGAACTCAGCCTGGATCGCACGGCCTGGTGCGAGAGAGCCGAGGCATTGATCGAACAGGTGGAAGGCCTTCTGAGCTGATGGCCGTGGGCATGCGTTGAGGATGCCCATTGGACCTGAGGTGAAGGGGACTGGGGCGCCCACGCCACAAGGGATCCCAGCAGGGTCGCACTCCTGACGGGCCGCCCAACACCAAACCTGGCCCGGCCGCCCGGCAGCCGCCAGCATCACTCCACGCCCCCGCCCCCCTCCGCCACCTACGAGCGCGTGCGCGAGTACATCGCCGAACGCATGCGCAGGAGCCCCATCGATCAGCCCCTGATGCTGTAGCCGAAGGCTTCCGCGCAGCGGTTGGAACTGCTCGGCCACGGTATTGCCTGGCAAGAGGCAGCCCGGCCCCGGCGCAGGACGTGGCCCGGCGGATCCTGGGACTCGCATGGTGGGCAAGGTTCACCTTCAACGGCGTCCGTTCCCCAAGCCGATGGGCAGGCACACTCTGATGTCGTGACCAGGCGTCAGCGGCTCTGAAGCCTGCGGACGGAGGGCGCGGCCCCATCGCCGAGCCGTCAAAGATCCAGGCTGCCAATCAGCTCCTCGATCGAGCAGCCCAACTGAGCGGCCACGTCCCTGAGGATCTGCCGCAAGGTGCCGACCCTCAGGGGCTTGTGGGCAGGAATGGTGAGGTGCTGCTGCTGGCCGCCAGAGCTTCGGCTCAGCCGCATGTGACTGCCTGTCTGCCGCGTCAGCAGGTAGCCATGGCGCCGCAGGCGCTCGGCCAGGAGCTGGCCGTTGACGTCCCGCGGAATCCTCACAGGGCCAGCAGTTCCTGCCTCACGTGATGGAGGCGGATCAGGGGCGGCGCCTCGCCGGGATCGAAGTGGCAGACGACGGCATCGCGAATCTCCCGGTGGAGGTCCTCCAGCGTGTCGGCTTCGGTATGGATGGCGGCGCCGGCGGCACTGGCCCGGAAGGAGCCATCCTCCGCTTCCTCGACCACGAAAAGGATTTCCTGCATGGCGCCCTCCGATGGCACCAGTCTTGCAGTGGTGGGGGGGATGCTGCCTCGGGCCGGGCCAACGGACTGGGGCGGCACAGCCACGCCCGGAGCCGGGTGGGCTGCCGCCGCATCACGCCCATGCCAGAAGCGATCCCAGAAGGGGGCGCCAGCCTGACGGGCCGCCCAACACCAAACCTGGCCCGCTCGCCCCGACAGCCGCCACCATCACTCCACGGCCACCAGCCCCTCTGCTGCCTCATCCTTCTGGATAGACGTCACCGCTCGGGGTTCAATGAGACGTCCGCTGCTCCAGCCGCTCCGCCAACTACACCTTGATGATCGACTGACGCATGATGCCGAGGCGGCTGGCTCGCGATCCAGCTGGTCGTTCATCCATACGGGGATGTCAACGTTGACGCGTTTCTGCTCCAGCCGACGGCGACGGGAACCGCCGAGGTCGAGGGCCTCAAGCACCGACTCGACGGCATCGAACCGTTGATCGAAACGAAGTCATAGCTATTCATAGAGCTCCACCTCTTCTGGTCTGGACCGCCGAACGGAAATCAATCGGATGCTCTGGTCGCGGTGATGGTGCGGGCCGGAAGCTCCAGGAGCTCCGGATCGCTCCAGAGCCGCTGGGCCGCAAGGACGTCGATGCCGTGCCTGGTCAGGCTGGAGGCTCTCCACTGGGCCTTCGGCCCAGAAGCCCGTTGGGCCAGGTCAGATCGAAGGCGAACTCCATACGGTACTGATTCCGTTCCTTTTCGTCTCCTGACGAAACCCCCAAAGCCACGCGGCCTCACCACCCCCCACGGGTTCAACGGAAGGCCACTGGCTCAGACCACCAAGCCCAGAATCTGACCAACAATCGCCAGCACCTCTTCCAGTTGGTGGTCCTGCAGTCGCCCGATCGGATGGGGGCGAGCGCCCCTGGCGCGCCAGTCGAAGGATTTGAGTTGCTGGCAGAGCACATAGCTGTGGGCACCCGGCCGATCGGGGATGGGGCCCAGGTCTACGGCAAGGGTGGAACCACGGTTGTAAGGCGCTGACGTCATGGCGCAGCCCACAACCAGGCCCACGGTGCTGTGGAAGGAAGCTGTGGACAAGACGGCAAAGGGGTGGTGATCCTTCATCTCGCGGCCGGCCCGGGGGTTGTGGTCGATCCAGATCACGTCACCGCGATCGGGCACCCAACTCTCGACCCCTCGGCGGGGGCTCACTCGACGACCTCAGCCCCGAGCGGCCGGAACGCTAGAGCCTCGGTGGGTTCGCCAGCCATGGGCTCGTAGGCCGCCAGCCGTTCGGCCAGAGACAGGCGAGGCTGAACCGGCCGGATCAGCACCCCACCCTCCACGACGGAGAGTTCAACGGACTGATCTTCCTGCAGCTGTGCCTCCCGGGCGATGGCTGCGGGCAGGCGAATGCCGAGGCTGTTGCCCCAGCGGCGCAGGGCCTGGCGCAAAGGGGTGGCAGCCATGAGAATCAGGCGTATAGACAGAAGTATAGACGCCTCAAGCGACCAGGGCGGCACAGCCAGAAGGGATCCCGGCAGGGGCACCTGCCTGACGGGCCGCACAACACCAGACCTGGCCCAGTCGGCCGGCAGCCGCCACCAACACTCCATGCCCCCGCCGCCCTCCACCACCGACCAGCCCCGACGCAGGGCATGGCCCGCCGGATCCTGGGGCGCGCAGGTGGGCCAGGTGCTCACGGGCAACGGCATCACCCGCTGCGAGAAGGGCAGCTACGCCCTGGTGGGCAGCGAGGAGCTGAGCAACGCCGCTACCTGGCCGGAGGCCAGCGTGGCGGAGCCACTACGCGAAGAGCTGCTGGTCCTTTGCCGACAGCGCCTCGACGCCTTCCGCGAGCAGCGCGGCGAGGAGGTGTTCGCCCACCGCAGCCGCCACCGCACGCCAATCAGCCGTTCCGTGAAAGTCCGGGTTCACTGATGCGCCAGGGGCCCTCTGCTTCCGCTGCAACGCCGGCAAACTGCGCCCTGCGCGGTACAGATCAGAAAGGCAAGGTTGCCGCCACATCGGAAAGACGGATCAGCAGGGTGTCGGGGTCGATCGGCGAGGGATCGAAGCCCATGTGCAGATAGAAGCGGCGGGCTTGGTCGGAGGCGGCATGAACCACGATGCCGCGCACGCCGATCTGCGTGCTGGCCTGCAGCACCCGCTCGAACGCATCGGCGAGCATGGCGCGAGCGATGCCGCGTCCCTGGTCACTGCGGCAGACCGCCAGCCGCGCCAGCACCACCACGGGGATGGGGTCGGGCATGTTGCGCCGAAAACGCCCAGGGGCTGAGGCCACGGCCACCGCGCCGGAGGCCAGAGCCACGTAGGCCTTGACGATCCCGTCGTTGTTGCACACCACGAAGCATCGCGTCGCTCCGCTCTGCTGGTTGGAGTGGGCACGCTGCCGGAGCCAGTGGTTGAGGCCGGAGTCGCCGCAGTCAAAGCCGACGGTGCTGTGATGCGGCGCCAGCGGCTGCGGCGCCAGCAGATCCATCAGCGTTGCCAGGGTCTCGGGGCCGTCATGGTGCGCTGCAGTCGATCACTGGGGCCGGGGGGTGCATCGAGCTGGCCGAGCAACTGGTCGAATTGTTCGGGCGAAACGGCTTGCCAGCTTTGCTGCACCAACAGCTCACGGGCAGCGGTGCGGGCGGCCTGCAGAACGAAATCAGTTCGGGTGAGGCCGGAGGCATGGACGGCGCGATCGATCAACGCCTGATCATCGGGCGTGACGCGCAGGTTCCAGCTGAGGCGAGGGGTGGCAGCCACGGCTGAGCAGAAGACCTGTGGCCAGCCTAGCTCCCGCGGGTAGACGGTGTCTATCCAGCTGATCATCGTGTTGATCGTCAAGACCTCTCCCCTGCAAGTGCCACCCCCGCCACCTACCAGCGCCTGCGCACGACGTGGCCCGCCGGATCCTGGGGAGCGCATGGTGGGCAAGGTGCTCACGGGCAACGGCATCACCCGCTGCGAGCGGGGCACCTACGCCCTGGTGGGCGGCGCATCCCAGGGCTTCCGCGCGGCAGTGGAGCCTCTCTCCACTGAAACGGTCTGAGGGGACCGAGGCACAAGCTGGATCTCCACATCACAACCGAGCACATCGGCGTAGCGGCGAAGTGTGGAGAGTGCAGGCAGGTGCTTGTTGGATCCCTCCAGCCGACTGATGGCGCTCCGTGTGGTGCCCATCCGCAGGGCCACCTCCTCCTGGGTGAGACCGGCCCGCTTGCGAGCCTCAAGGAGCTGGCTGAGCAGACGGAATTCCACGGCAGCCTCCTGCCGCGCTTCGCTGTATCCCGGCACCGGATCGAGCCTGGCGCGTTCGGCTTCGCGATCGCGGATGAACGGTTGATAAGGGATGTCAGCCATGGCGTTTGACGTTCCTGAGGCGTTCCCGGGCGATGAGGAGCACACGCCTGGGTGTTTTCTGGGTCTTCTTCACGAAGGCATGGAGCACGGTGATCACCCGGCCGCTGCAGAAGCAATAAAAGGCCCGAGCAATGCCGGAGCGGCCCCTGGGCCTGAGCTCGAACAGGCCGCCACCCATGGCTTTGGAGTGTGGAGACCCGAGCTGGGGTCCGTGGTCTTCCAGCAGGTCGAGCAGCTCGTCGCAGCGCGCCAGCAGATCCACGGGCCAGGACTCGATGTTTTCGCGAACCCGAGGGCTGTAGTACTCGACCCGAAACAACCGTTCCATGTTAGCGCGCGTGCTACTACCCAGCGGTGCGTGCGCCTTCAGCGTGCGGCGGCGGCTCGGCTTGGTCTGGAGCTTGGGAGAGCGGCATGACAGCAACGGCGTCGCCCCCTACAAGTTCCACCCCCGTCACACCCCGCACCAGCCCTGACCTGCCAGCGCCAGGATGCCTCCATGCCCCCACCCCCCTCCGCCACCTACGAGCGCCTGCGGCACACCATCGCCAACGCATGCGCATGAGCCGCGTGTACCAACCCCTGATGGTGTAGCCGCAGGCTTCCGCGCAGCGGTTGAAGCTGCTGGGCCGCCGCAGCCCGGCCCCGGCGCAGGACGCGGCCCGGCGGATTCTGGGGGAAGACGTGACCCAGATCGAGGTCTACCCGAACGCGTCAAGCGGATGGTGGGCAAGGTGCTGACCGGCAA
>JBJTWS010000022.1:0-9316 GCA_046081905.1 Synechococcus sp.
ACCTCCTCGAGGAAGGCCTGCACGGCATCGCGGTTGGGGGGGTGGCCGTAGCTGCCCAGGAAGGCCAGGCCGCCGCGCCCCTGGAGGGGTGCCGGCTGCGGCGGGCCCTGCACCACCCAGGGGCAGGGGGCCGTGGCGGCCTCCGCGAGGGTTTCGGCCTCGATCACGCCGCGCTCCACCTCGGAGTAGCTGAAAGTGAGGTGCACCTGCCGGATCACCGCCAGCTCCTGCTGCTTCACCTCCTCCATGTTGGCGAGGGCGGCCCGGCCCCCCTCGCCGCTGAGCCCCTCGGCGCGGGCGGCCCGCAGCTGGCGGAGGTAGTGGAGATCGGCGTTGCAGAAGAGCAGCTTCGCCCGGGGGGCATGGCGCTGCAACAGGGGCAGGGCGGTGAGGGCCACGGTGTAGCGGGTGAGGTACACCAGATCGATTTCCTGGCCGCGTTCCTGCAGAAAGCGCTCGAGCGAGAGCACGAAGGGGGCATGGAGCAGCTCGATGCCGCGGCGCTGGAGATCCTCGCTGTAGTTCCCCAGCCAGGCGAGGTTGAGGGGCAGGAAGGAGATCTTCCAGCCCAACGCCTGCACCAGCTCCATCTCCACGATGGCGGCATGGCTGCCGGCATCCCGGTCGGGGCGGGGGGTTTCGGCATCGAGGAAGAGGGCGCGGCCCACGATGCCGCGATCCTTGATCTGCTCGGCGGCGGCGCGGCTGGGCTCCTCGGGGCCCTGGAAGGCGGCGGCCCACTTCTGGCGGAACAGGGGACCGTGGAGCTCTTGGTAACGCTTGAGGCCGGAGGCCGTGGCCGGATCGGTGCCGTTGCTCACGCCCTCGTGGTGGATCACCCGGGCGAGGGGGGCGTAGCGCACGGTGTGGCCGGCCTGGCGCACCTTGAAGGCCAGGTCGGTGTCTTCGAAGTAGGCCGGAGAGAACTCGGGGCTGAAGCCGCCCAGCTGGTTCCAGAGATCGCGGCGGATCGCGAGGGCGGCGCCGCTCACGTAATCCACCTGGCGAGCATAGGCATGGCGGGGATCGTGGGGGTTGCCGCCCCGGCCGTAGTTCCAGGGTTCGCCGTTCCCCCACACGATGCCACCGGCCTCCTGGAGGGTGCCATCGGGGAGGAGGAGCTGGGCGCCCACCAGGCCGGTATCGGGCCAGCGCTCGAAGGGATCGAGCAGCTCCTCCAGCCAGGCGGCGCAGGGTTCGGTGTCGTTGTTGAGGAGCACCACGAAGCTGCCGCGGGCCTCGGCCACGCCGCTACAGCAGGCCTGGTTGAAGCCGCGGGCGAAGGGATGGCGCACCAGCCGCACACCGGGGGCCTCCAGGGCGAGGGCTTCGGCGGTGCCGTCGGTGGAGCCGTCGTCTACCACCACCACCTCGAAGGGCACCCGGGTGGGGGCATAGGCGAGGGCCGCCAGGCAGCGGCGGGTGACCGGGTAGTGGTTGTGCACCGGAATCACCACCGAAACCAGGGGTTCGGCGGCGAGGGGGAGCTGCAGCGGTTCACGCGGCGCGGGGCTGCCATCCGGCCCGGGTTCGGTGGGCTGGGAGCCAGAAGGCAGATCCTCCCGGCGGAGGGGATGCTCCAGCAGGCGCTGCAGCAGGGGCAGATCCGCCGGGAGCGGCGTGCCGTGGGCATCGGCCCAGACCAGCCAGGTGTGGAGGCTGCGGTAGCGCTCGCGGGCCAGGGGGGAGAGCTGGTCGGGGAAGGGGGGCCGGCTGTGGGCCTGAACGGCATCCCAGGGGGTGAGCTGGAAGGGCACCAGCTCGAAGCGCTGATCGAGCACCTCGCCGGAGGTGGTTTCGAGCTGGAGGTGGTGCACAGCGCCGTCCCAGCAGGGGGCGGGCAGCTCGAGCTGGAAGGGCCAGGCGGCGGCGGTGGGCGCCTCCGGAGGCGGGAATTCCAGGGCCACGGTGCCATCGATCCGCAGCTGCAGGGGCTCGGTGCCCCTTCCCCAGCCCGCGAGGCGGGCACCGTTCAGGCCGGTGAGGCCACCGCCGCGCACCGGGCCGCGATGGCGCTGCTCGTACAGGAGGCGGTAGAGATCGGCATCGATCCGCAGCGGGCTGCCCGGCAGCTCCCATTCCCGCGCCGGATCGAAGAAGAGCCGCAGCACCAGGCCCTGGGAGTAGGCCGGGAAGGGATGGGCGGCAGACCACCAGAAGCGGAAGCCGCAGGGCTGCTCGAGGCCCTGCTCCTGGAGATCGGGGCGGGGCTGCTGGGGGATCAGCTCGGCCACCGGAGTGGCGCTGCCGGGCTGGAGCAGATCCTCGAGCAGCAGGGGCAGCACCAGGGGAGAGGCCGGGGCCGGAGGCCAGCGACAGGCCCACCCCAGCAGCCCCTGCACGGCATCCACGCCCTCCAGGCGGCCCAGAAAGGCTCCGCGGCGGAGCTCGGCCAGGGCCATCGGCAACTCTGAGGCCATCGAATTCCGTGTTGGAATCGGAGACCAAGACCTTATGTGCTGCTGCCACTGTGTCGCCTGCCTCTCGCTCCCCCTCTGCGGCCGAGGCTGCCGAGCCGGGGGTGTGGCTGCCGCTGGGGAAACTGCGGGGGCTGCCCCTGCCGGCCGATGTGCTGGTGGCGCTGCTGGAGGAGCTGCGCCACAGCCCCTTGCCGGAGCCGATCAGCCTCGCCAGCCCGGCGCGGCTGGCGGCGGAGGTCGCGAATCTGCTCTCCGAGCAGCTGCGCGGGGCCCTGGAGCACGATCCGCCGGCCGCGTGCCTGGCGCGGCTGGAGAGGCTGGAGCAGCAGGTGAAGGCCCTGGTGGCCCTGCAGCCGGCCCAGGCCGGGGTGCTGTGGGAACGCTTCGGCGCCCTGCAGGCCCAGGCCATCGCCCGAACCCATCAGGCGGTGTGCGGCCCGAACGAAGAACAGCGCCTCCCCGAGGACGAACGGGCCCTGTTGTGCTGGCAGGCCCTGCAACGGCTGCAGGGGGCCTACCAGCGGACCTGGCAGCCGCCGGACTGGCTGCCGGTGCTGGAGCAGCGGCTGATGCTGGATGGGGCCCTGCTCTGGGGAGAGAAGGAGGGGGAAGAGGCGGCGGAGCGGAGCTTGGATCTGTATCTGCGGCTGGCGGAACTGCTGGATCCCCTGCCGGAGTGGGTGCTCGAGCAATGCCGGAAGCGGCTGGGGGATGGCCTGAAGCCCCTGCTGGAGGGGGATGGCCCAGATCCCGAGCGGCTGGCGCCGTGGCTGGAGCGGTTGGCCCGGATGCCGGTGGCGGCCGAGCGCAGGGGCGCCTTCGAGGCAGCGCTGCTGCGGGCGAAGCTGAGCCTGGAGCTGCTCCAGCTGGGTCCGCGGCCCCGCAGCGACCGGCCCGCGGAGGTGATGGAGGCGGAATGGCTGGTGGAGCCTCCCCTGCGGCTGGTGCTGGCGGGCCGGGAAGCACCGGAGGAAGGATGCTTCAACCTGGCCCCCTTCCTCGATGGCGATGGGGAAGGCGCCCTGGCGGCGCTGGCGACGTTCCTGGCCCAGGAAGCCCGGCCGGAGCGCGAAGCGCTCGAGCCGATCGGCACACTGCAGGAGGCCCTGCGCCAGGAGCCGATCACCCTGCCCTCGAGCGCCTGGCCGGTGCTGGCCGCGGTGAGCGGGGAGTGGCAGAGGCAGCTGAAGGAGGCCCTGCCCGCCCCCGGGCCGGTGGACTGGCTGGAGGGGGCGGTGGTGGAACTGGATGCCACGGAACTGCTGCAGCTGCAGCTGCTGATCGAGCAACGACAGCCCGTGGAGGATGCCCTGCTCGAACTGCGCCGCCGCCACCACGACACGGCGTTCTGGGAGGCGGAGCGAAGCCTGGAACCGGCCGTGCCGGCCACGGCGCTGGAGGTGCTGCGGGAGTTTCACCGCCGCGCTGGGTTCTATCCCAGCTCCCACGCCCCGCTGGAGAGCCTGCTGCGCTGGGCCCAACCGGCCCTGGCGGCGCTGGGGAGCTCCACGGGCTGGAGTGAGGCCGCGGAGGTGGCAGCCCTGTGGCTGCCGCTGAAGAGCGGGAATGGCCCCCTGGCGGCCACGGCCGGCACGGCAACGGTGGCCCGGGGAGTGCTGCCGGAGCTGCTGGCCGGCCTGGCCGGACAGGAGGTGGTGTACGTGGGGCCTGCGGCGGAAGCCTGGCGGCAGGCCCACCGGGAGGGGGTGCTGTTCGCGGCAGGGGCGTTCGGATTGCGCTGCCTCGCGGGCCCCGCCAGCTGCCATCCGCGGCGGCCGGCCGCCGGCTTCGAAGACAGCCTGGCGGAATGCCTGGAGGCCGTGGAGGCCCTGCAGCGGGAGCGGCCGTTTGCCGTGCTGCTGGCAGACTGCGGCGCCTACCGGCTGCCCCTGGCAGGGGCGCTGCGGCAGCGCTTCGGGGTCCGCACCGTGTGTGGGGCGGGATCCCTGCTGCCGCCTGGGGCCGCCTGAGGCCGATCGAGCGAGAACTGCGATCAGTGGAGGGGTAACGGCTGGGCTACGGCAGGAAAAGCGGCGAGCAGAGCCCGATCCTCTGTGAACAGGGGCACACCCAGCTGCTCGGCTGCAGCTACGAATGCACAGTCGTAGGCACTGCAGCGGCTGGAGGCCACCAGCTGGAGCACCCGCTCCGACTGCACAACTTCCTCATGCACGATCACAAGGCGCTCGGCCTGCTCCTGCAGGGCCAGCACCTGCGAGATAGAGAGATCACCACGTCGCAAGGTGCCAGCAAGAACATTTCGAAATTGACTGCGCCAGAGCGGCGGCGCCGCCCACTCCGGCTGGTCCAACAAAAGCGCCTCAGCCGCAGGCGTCTGGGTGCCCTAGAGCAAGAGGTAGGCCACCACGTTGGTGTCCACCACAATCATGGCCGGTCAGCTCGTTTATCACGATCGATCTGGGCGTCTGTGAGCAGCCCGTCGGGAAGGCTGTGCCGCAGCGCACGGATCTGGGCCAACCGATCTTCGATGGAAGGTGAATCGCCCAAGCCCGCCTCAAGGCACACAATCGCCTCACTGCTGAGACTGCGCCGATGGCGCTTGGCGGCCGCTGCCAGCCGCGGCATGCAAGCCATCGGGCAGATTTTTCAACGTGAGCGATTTCGGCACACCCGACAGCCAAGAACTCCTTCCGGAATTTTGGCACCGTAATGGTGCCAGTAGGAACCAATGGAACAGTGGCCACGCCGATCACCGCCGTGGTGGCCAGCCAACGCGGCCATGGCCACCCTGGAGGCTCACCCCCGCCATCACCCGGGCCGGCCGATGCCCGCCACCATCTATCTCCACTGGGCCGCCACGCCCTACACCTGGCTGCGCTCCGGGATCTATCACACGATCATCAGCGGCTCCGGCACCATCCACCGCCTGCACAGCTACAGCGTGGATCTGCCGGCCCACACCTGGCGCCGCAACGGCAATGCGGTGGCCCTCAGCTGCGCCTGCATGGGCGGGCAGCCCGATCCCTGGACGATCCCGCCCACCGCCGCCCAGATCGAGGCCCTCTGCCAGGAAACCGCCGCCGTGGCCCGCAGCTGGGGCTGGCAGGCGAGCGACATCATCCTGGAGCGGGTGATGACCCACGCCGAAGCCGCCGCCAACCACGATGGCCGCCAGCCCCACGACAACTACGGCCCGGTGATCTGGGGCGGCACCGGCGAACGCTGGGATCTGCTGCAGCTCGAGAAACACGGCCCGCCCACCGGCGGTGAGCGGCTGCGCGAGCGGATCCGCGCGCTGCTGCACGAACCCGCCAGCGCGCCGGCGCTGGGGTTCCACGGCAGCACCCACATCAGCGCCCGCGGTGAACCGCTGGCCGTAACGCTCGACCAGGAGGGCCGCTCCTGGGCACTGGCCGTGGATCTGCTCGAGCGCTACGACATCCCCTACACCTGGGAAGCCAGCCGCCACCGGCTGCTGATCGGCAGCCGCGATCTGGTGCCCAGCTTCCAGAGCGATCAGGTGCAACCGAGCGTGGGCTGGCCGCTGTTCGACATGGCCCTCCAGGGGGGCGATGCCCCCGTGATCCTGCGCGGGGTGCTGCGCGAGAACCGCGCCTGGTGCCGCGTGCTCGAATTCGCCGAGGAATTCGGCATCAGCGCGCAGTTCAACCCCTTCACGCTGCTGGAGCGCCGCGGCGGCTGAGCTGCCCCCGGACCGGCTCCCGGTGGCCCGCGCAACCCGTGGAAGAATGGCGCCGCCCGCCCCGGCCCATGGGTCTGCCGCTGAACGAGCCGCTGCTGGAGCAGGCGCGGGCCCTGCTGGACCGGTGCCATGGTGCCAACCCCGAGCCCAGCGAGCACCCCGCGCTGCTCGAGCTGGCCCTGGCCTGCCACAGACGCATGCTGGAGCTAGGCGACACGCACCGCCCGGCCGCCGTGGCCCTGGCCATCGCCGGCGCCGATCTGCTCCAGGCCCTGCAGCGTCATACCCCAGCCGGCAGCACCGTGCCCGACTGGGTGCTGGTGCACGAAGAGCAGTGCTGCCGCTATGGGGCGATCTGGATCCATGCCGAAGCCGAAGCCAGCGAAGAGCTCCCCCCGGCAGAGCTGGAACGGGGCCTGCACTTCCTGGATCGCCTGGAGCAGTTCCACCAGGCACCACCGAGCTGGATCGCGGTGTACCGGAGCGACCTCCAGAACCAGCTCCGATCGCCCGCCGCGCCGGAGCACCAGCGGATCGTGGTGGTGGGCAACTGCCAGGCCCATCCCCTGATGCTGGGGCTGCGCGCCGCCCTGCCCGAGGCCTCGATCCACTTCTGTCCGTCGGTGCATCTGGCCACGGAAGCGGATGTGGGCCGGCTGCACGGGCGCCTCGGCAGCGCAGACATCCTGATCACCCATCGGATCACGCCCGGCTATCGGAACAACATCGGGCTGGATAGCCCAACCCTGCGCAGCCTGCTGCCCCAGAAGGGCAAAACATTCGTTCTGCCGAACCTCCACTACGAGGGCCACCACCCCTGGATCGGCTATGCGCAGCTCCCCAGCACATCCGCGCGAATCTCGCTGCAGGATTCTCCCCTGGGCGACTATCACGACTTTCTGGCGATGGTGGCAGCGGCGGAGGATCGTTCCCCTGAGCAGCTTCTCCACACCGAACCCACCGGGAGGATCCACGCACGCCTGCAGGAGGTGCACCAGGAATCTCTTCGCGAGCTCCAGGCACGGGAGGCCGATTGCGATCTCCAGATCAGCGATTGGATCGAGGAGCAGCATCGGGCCCGGGCGCTGATGCACACGATCAACCACCCCACCCAGGCCCTCCTGCACGAACTCCTGCAGCGGCTGCTGCGGCGGATGGGCCGCCCCGAAGCCTGGATTCCCGAAGCGGCAGACCATCAGGAACATCTCGGCGGCCTCTCGATTCCGATTCACCCCTGGGTGGGTGAGGCCCTGGACCCGGAGGATTGGCATCGCCACTGGGGCCAGCGCGAGGGCAGCCGGCTGGCGATCGAGCAGCAGCTGCGGGCCTCGATGGCGTTCTATGCCCGCCATCCCTGGATCCTGGAAGCCAACCGCAGCCATCCCAAGGCCGTGCTGGCGGCCGAACTGCTCTCGGCACTCCGCGAAGAGCCAGCCATAGGGGCCACGGCAACCCCTGCAATCTCTGCACAGCAAGCGAGATCCGCAGCAATCGGCTACCACTTCCTCGATCCGCGCCATGGCTTTCAGCTCCCTGGGGGGCTGCCCAGCCGGCCCCTGAAGCTTCCCAGCTGGGAGCCACCGCTCCACACCTATCGGATCGGCTGGCGCCTGGAGCGCCAGGCCTTGGTGTTGCCGGTGGGGGTGATCACGGCAGAGGGCTGGCTGAGCGATTGCGTGCAATATCTGCCGCCGCAGTGGAGCCAGGCAGCCTGGATGCAGAGCATGGGGGGCTACCGGCTCCTCGACCCAGCGAGTTCAGACAAGGAGCAAAACCCAGCAGCTCCTCCCACCCTCAGCCTCATCGATGAGGAGGGCACACCCGAACACCCGCTGCAGGGGCGCTGGTGTGTGCTGAACGACATCGTGGCCCACCGCAACTTCGCCCACTTTTTCCATGATCTGCTGCCCCAGTTGATGGCGATCCGAAAACTGAGGCAGGAATGGCCCGAGCTGCAGGTGATGGGCAGCGTGGAGCGTCACCCCAACCTGCGCCTGCTGCGGGAGCTGGTACTGGAGGGGGGCTGGCAGCCACGCCCGCCGCACCATCGGCTGCGGGTGGAGGAGCTGGTGCTCCAACCGCTGGCCTTCAACGGCGGCGGCGGCTTTCACGCCAACCCGAGCCCACACTGGTGGCTCGCCGCAGACGACCTGCGCGACGGACTGGAGTGGCTCCGGCGGAAGCTGGCGCCGGAGGCCAGCAGCCTGTGGCGCGGCCACTGGCTCTGCTTCAGCCGGGATCTGCACCTCCCCACCGAAGCCCCCCAGGGCCGCATCTTCAGCAACTACGCCCACCTGCTGGAGCGGCTGAGCAACACAGGCGTGCTGATCGTGGATCCCGGCCGCCACACCATCGGGCAGCTGCAGCTGCTGGTGGCTGCCGCGCGGGGCTTCATCGGCATCCATGGCTCCGGCCTCTACAACGCGCTGCTGGGGGAGGAAGGAGCCCGTGTGATCGAAATCCGGCCCGCCTGCGGGTGCTGGCGCACGGTGGAACTCTTCAGCCAGGTGGCGGGGCTGCGCTGGCACGCGGTGGCCTGCACGCCGGACCCGAACGCCCCCGAGCGGAGCGCGATCCCGATCGATGCCGTGTTGAGCCTGATCGAATGAGCAGCGAGGATGGCGGCCGGCAAAGAAGAGACACCATGGGCGAGGAAGCGGGGGAACAGAGCCCCTGGATGGCGGTGATCGAGGCCCATCCACTCGAAAGCCACGACCCGGCCGAATGGCTGCGCGACGGCGCGGCGCTGCTGCACACGATCGAACCGGGGCCGCAGCAGAGCAGGCAGCAGCAGCAGGCGGCGCTTGCGTTTGTGCCGGCGCAGAAGGAGGGAGCCTCGGCGGACGAGGTGCAGCAAACCCAGAAAACCGTGCTGCGGCGATGCGTGGAGGAAGCCCTCACAGCGGCCCTGATCCTCCAACCCTGACAGGAGCGCCAGGACCATGGATGTTTTTCAGGCAGACCCCGATAGGATCCCTTCAGACTTCAGCGTTTCCGTAAAACCTCACTTGATTAGGTAGCAAGCTCCGCAGCCAGCCCGGACAGCCCTAGGAGCCTGTTGCGCATAGAACAACGCGTGACACTCCACAGACGCCCATAAATCTGCCCGGATCCCAGTGACTGCAATGGATCTGGACGAGAGAATGGGCGTCTGTGGAGTGTCACGCGTTGTTCTATGCGCAACAGGCTCCTAGGGCCGGTTGCCGGGGCTCGGCTCGCACGCCCCGGGTCG
>JBJTWS010000023.1:0-3515 GCA_046081905.1 Synechococcus sp.
GCCGCCACCACCGGCGAATCCTTGGAGGTGCGGTAGAGGGTCATCTTGATCGCCAGCACCGAGGGGTCGTCGGCGGCCTGGTTGAGGAATTCCTCCACCGAGGTGGCGAACAGGTCGTAGGGGTGCTGCAGCAGCACATCGCCGTGGCGGATCGCCGCGAAGATGCTCTGGAAGTCCTCCTCCTTCAGGGAGCCGTCCTCCAGGTGGCTGCGCTGCGCCCGGGCCAGGGCCGGCACGGTGCGCCCCTGGAAGGGCTTGTCCTTCAGCTGCGGCAGGGGGATCGCCAGCCGGCTCATCAGGTCGTCGAGCCCGAGCGGGCCGTTGATCCGGTAGAGGTCCTCCGGTGCCACGTCCATGCCTTCCATCAGCACGTGGATCACGCCATCGGGCATCTCATCAGCCACTTCCAGCCGCACCACCTCGCCGCCCTTGCGCCGCTTGCGCAGGCCCTCCTGCAGGGCCTCCATCAGGTCGTCGGCCTCTAGGTCGCGCAGCTCCAGGTCCGCGTCGCGGGTCACGCGGAAGAAGTAGTGCCCCTCGATCGTCATCCCCGGAAAGAGGAGCTGCAGGTTGAAGGCCACCACCTGCTCCAGCGGCACCGCCGTGAACACCGGCTTGGGCCGCTTGCCGCTGAGGTCGCAGGGGATCTCCACGAAGCGGGGCAGGATCTTCTGGGGCACCTTGACCCGGGCGAACTGCTGCTGGCCCGTGTCCGGATCGCGCACCAGGGCCGCCACGTTGAGGCTGAGGTTGCTCACGAAGGGGAAGGGGTGGGCCGGATCCACCGCCAGGGGCGTGAGCACCGGAAAGATCGCCGTCTGGAAGTAGTGGTCGACCCACTGCCGCTGGCGGTTGCTGAGGTTGGCGTAATCGATCAGGTGCACGCCGTACTCGGCCAGATGGCTCTTGAGCGAGTGGCGGTAGTGCTGCTGCTGCAGGTCGAGCAGGGGGCGGAGCTTGGCCTGGATCGCCTCGAGCTGCTGCAGGGGGGTGAGGCCGTCGTCGCTGAGGGTGCTGAGGCCGGCCTCCTGCTGCGACTTGAGCGAGGCCACCCGCACCATGAAGAACTCATCGAGGTTGTTGCTGAAGATGGCGCTGAACTTCGCCTGCTCCAGCAGCGGGGTGTGCTCGTCGAGGGCCTGGGCCAGCACCCGCCGGTTGAAATCGATCCAGCTCAGCTCCCGGTTGATGTAGAGATCCGGCGCTACGACGGGCTCGCCCATGGGGTTGTTCTCCGGCGGTGCCGACGCGACGCACCCGCCCGATTCCTCACCGGCAACGTAGCAATCTCACTCCGCCGAACCGGGTGTTCCCCCTGCTTGACCCGGCAGCCCTCCCGCCACCAGCAGCGCCACCCCCGCCATCAGCAGAGTGCCGAACCAGAGGGGGCTGCTCCGGCCCACGGTCTCGTAGGACAGGCCCGCCAGGGGCGGTCCCACGAAGCCGGTGAGGCTCTGCAGCCCCTGCAGGCTGCCCAGGGCGGCCCCCTGGCTGCCGTCGTCGAGCCGGCGCGACACGAGGCTGCGCAGGCTCGGGGTGACCAGGCCCGTGCCCCCCGCCAGGATCGCCAGGGCCACGAACACCTGCACCGCCCCCGTGGTGCTTGGGGTGGCCAGCAGGATCAGCAGGAAGCCCGCGATCACCAGCCCCAGCCCCGCCAGGGTGAGGCGCCATTCGCCGAAGCGCCGCACCAGCGGGCCGATCAGCCCCCCCTGCACCACCGTGGCCACCACCCCCACCACCAGAAAGGCCAGGGCCGAGGTGCTGGGTCCCCAGCCGAAGGCCTGCTTGAGATAGAGCACCAGCACGGCGGTGAAGCCGTTGAAGGCCAGAAAGAAGAGGAAGAAGGCCGCCCCCAGCCGCCGTACCGGCCGGTTGGCCAGCAACCGGGCCAGCTGGGCGAAGGGCTGCAGATCCCGCTTGCGCGGCAGGGGCGAGCGCGCCTCCGGCGGGTGGGTTTCCGGCAGCAGCAGCACCACCACCGCCAGGTTCACCGCCGCGATCAGGGCCGCCAGCAGCAGCGGCACCGTGATGCCGAAACTCGCCAGCGCACCGCCCAGGGCGGGCCCCAGGATGAAGCCCAGCCCGAAGGCCACGCCGATCAGCCCGAAGGCCCTGGCCCGCTCCTCCGGGGCGGAGATGTCCGCCAGCACAGCCGCGGCGGTGGCGGCGGTGCCGCCGCTCATGCCGTCGATCAATCGCGCCGCGAACAGCAGGGCCAGGGGCCAGCCGGCGGCCATCGCCCCGGGCCAGCGGCTCTGCCAGGGCATGGCGAGGGTGAGGGCGAACAGCAGCAGCCCCAGCAGGGAACCGGCCACGCACACGGCGATCACCGGGCGGCGGCCGTAGCGGTCGCTCAGGGCGCCGATCAGGGGGGTGAAGCTGAACTGGGCCAGGGCGTAGCTGCCCGCCAGCAGCCCCAGCACACGGCCGTCATTGCTGAAGCCCGCCAGCAGGTAGGGCAGCAGCGGGAACACAATGCTCTCGCTCATCCTGTCATTCAGCAGGGTGAGGAAGGTGGCCAGCAGGGTGGAGGGTCGCGACCAGCGCACGGGCAAAGTCGGGTGGAAAAGGGGTGATCTCCACCCTCCCATGGGGCTCAATGGAATGGCCTGCCCCGTTGCGCCTCCTCAGCAAGCTGCGCCTCCTCAGCAAGCAAGGAGGTGCGTGTTGGGAAATTCTGGGCACTGCCCTCAGACGCTGACCTCACCGCCAAATGGGCTGGGTGAACGCAGATAGGTGCACTTCAGGCTGAGATTCCTCCAAATCAGTGGGATTAGCTGAGGTGGTCTGCTTTTTCTCTGGACAAGTCCCATTGTTCACTTCTGATGCGGGGCACCACCCCTGAACGGAGCTCCTACCGATGAGCAAGCGCCGCACCCAAAGCCCCGAGTTCAAGGCCAGGGTCGCCTTGGAGGCAATCACTGGCCGCATTATGATTCAGGAGATCGTCGCGGATTACACCATCCACCCAATCCAGGTGAGCCAGTCGAAGAGCCAGCTCCTGGAGGGTACCAGTCACCTGTTTCCCATAGGCAAGAAGACCAATCATAAGGACGAGACCCAGGCCAAGAAGGCTGAGTTCTTTCAGCAGATCGGCAGGCTATAGATGGAGCTTGAGGTGGGTGCCTTTTACTGGACAGGTATGGCCCCTGACATCGTTAACCCTGGGCGGGAGTGACAGGATCCGTTCTCCGTGTAGACCTCATGGGGAGTTCGACATCCCAGAGAGCTGTGAGGTCTTACATGGCAATACCTCCACAGGAAGCGTGCCAGGCCAATTTCAGCCTCCCAGCCATCGCTATAAGCACGTAGGTACACCTCCTCGTGCTTGACTGTGCGCCACAGCCTTTCCACCAGGATGTTGTCGTAGCAACGCTTCCTTCCTGACCAGCTGATCTTGATCGCCTCAGCCTGCAGCCTCGCAACGAAGGCACCAGAGGTGAACTGGCAGCCCTGATCGGAGTGGAAGATCTCGGGCCTGCGGCCACTCTCCAGCGCCATCTCCAGGGCAT
>JBJTWS010000024.1:0-3292 GCA_046081905.1 Synechococcus sp.
GCCGCGACGGCGGCGCTCCAGCAGCACCGGCCCGAAGCCGATCGAGAAGCCGCTCACCCGGATGCCCTGCCAGGTGGCCGCGAAGAAGTGACCGGCCTCGTGCACACGATCAGCCCCGCCAGGATCGCCAGTGCCGTGAGAACACCCATGCCGTCTCCCCGGGGAATCAACCCATTGTGGAGGTTGCCCCTCCGGGGCGCGTCGGGCGGGCCTGGGGCGGCTACGCTGCGGCTATCCGGTCGCTGCCGAAGTAGGGCACCAGCGCTGCCGGCAGCCGCACGCTGCCATCGGCCTGCTGGCCCGTTTCCAGCAGGGCCGCCATGGTGCGCCCCACCGCCAGGCCGCTGCCGTTGAGGGTGTGCACCAGCCGGGTGCCCTTGCCTTCCTTCAGGCGGATCGAGGAGCGGCGCGCCTGGAAGTCGCCGCAGGTGCTGCAGCTGGAGATCTCCCGGTAGGTGCCGGCCCCTGGAAGCCACACCTCCAGGTCGTAGGTGCGGGCCGCGGAGAAGCCCAGGTCGCCGCCGCAGAGCTCGATGCGGCGGTAGGGCAGCTCCAGGGCCTCCAGCACCGCCTCGGCATCGGCCGTGAGCTGCTCGTGGGCCTCGGCCGACTGATCCGGATGGCAGAACCAGTAGAGCTCCACCTTGTGGAACTGGTGCAGCCGGATCAGGCCGCGGGTGTCCCGGCCGTAGGAGCCCGCTTCCCTTCGAAAGCAGGGGGTGAAGGCCACGTAGCGCAGGGGGAGCTGGTCGGCGGGGATCACCTCATCGCGGTGCAGGGAGGTGACGGGCACCTCGGCGGTGGGGGTGAGCCAGAGGTCGTTGTCGGCGCAGCGGAAGCTCTCCTCGGCGAACTTCGGCAGCTGGCCCGAACCCGTGAGGCTGGCGCTGTTCACCAAGATCGGCGGCAGCACCTCGCGGTAGCCGCGGCGGCCGTGCAGATCCAGCATGAAATTGATCAGAGCCCGCTCCAGGCGGGCCCCCTGGCCCAGCAGGGTCACGAAGCGGCTCTGGGCGATGCGCACGCTGCGCTCGGTTTCGAACAGCTCCAACCGATCGGCGATCTGCCAGTGCTCCTGGAGCGACTCGCCTTCGGCGGCCACCCGGGGCGTGCCCCAGCGGTGCACTTCCGCGTTGTCGCGTTCGTCGCAGCCCTCCGGGGTTTCGGCTGAGGGCAGGTTGGGGAGGGTGAGCAGTTGCTCGCGCAGCTGGGCCTCGAGCTGCTTCTCCTCCTCCTCCAGCCGGGCCACCTCCTGCTTGAGCTGGTTGCCCCGCTCCCGCAGCTCCTGCACTTCCGGGCTGGCGGGCGCGGCACCGGCACGGATGCGCTGGCCCACCTCCTTGCCCACGCGGTTTCCCTCGGCCTGCAGATCGCTGCGGCGCTCTTGAAGGTCGCGCTCCTGCAGGGCGATGGCCTGCAGGCCGCTGAGATCGAGTTCCATGCCGCGCCTGCCGAGCTGACGGCTGATCAGCTCAGGGTTGTCGCGCAGCAGGCGCTGATCCAGCACGATGGGCGGGGCAGATGGGCGGCAGCCTAGGGGCTGATCCGCCGTCCCCCGCCATGGGTTCGCCGGTGCCGGTGCGGGGGTGGATTCAGAGCACCTGCACCACTTCGCTCACCTCGGGAATCGCCTCGCGCAGCTTGCGCTCGATCCCCATCTTCAGGGTCATGGTGCTGCTGGGGCAGGAGCCGCAGGCGCCCTGCAGCCGCACCTTCACGATCGGCCCATCGATCTCCACCACTTCCACGTTGCCGCCGTCGGCCATCAGGTAGGGGCGCAGTTCATCGAGGGTGCGCTCCACGTTCTCGATCGTGAGGGCGCGGGAGTCGTCGATGCCGGCGGTGGCCTCGGTGGCGGCTTCGGTCGCCGCGGTGTCGGGGCTTGCGGTTTCGGTGCTCATGGCCGGGGGGCGGGTGGTCGTGAGATCACCTTAGGAAGGTCGCGGCGCGCTGGGTCCGGTCCCGCCCCGCTCAGTGCCCCTGCTGCAGTTCGGCGAAGAGGCTGTCGCCGGGATCGGGTTTGCCCGCCGCCTTCCAGCGGGCCATCAGGCCCTTGAGGTTGTGGAGATAGGAGCGCTGCTGGTTCACGGTCAGTGCCACGAAGGCCAGCGAGGGCAGCAGCAGCACCAGGAACACGGCGAGGTCCTGGAACATCAGCCAGGCGCCCACCGCCAGCAGCAGCAGGAGAAGCGAGGTGAGCAGCTTGTCGCGATCGAGGCGACCCTGGGGGACGCGGCGCCCGCTCGACAGCGCCCAGGCCAGCGCACGTATCTCGAAGGGCCGGGTGCGGAACTCCACCCGCTGTTCCCCCAGGGAGAGGGTGCTCCAGACCTTTCGGCCTTTCGAGAGGCGAGAGAGCAGCAGCGCCCGCTGCCGCGCCGCCAGCTGCACGCTCCACATCGGCAGCCGGGCGATCACATCGCCGTCGCTGTCGGCGAGGGTGTAGCTCACGCCCGAGTGGCGTGATTTCTTCACCGAGGCCGGACGGCGGGAGTCCATCTTTCCGCGGCGGCGAGCCACGTCCTGGGCGGCCGCGAAAAGCACGCCTTCGTGACCTGTGGCTTGACTCATGGATTCCCCCGCAGGAAGCACCTGCTCAATCGAGATGGTAGGGGACGCGGCCCGGTGCCGCCCCCCGGAAGCGGCAGTTGCTCACCTGGCCCCTGGCCCACGGGCCCTTCTAGGATCGTGGGCCACCCGGTGCCCGAAGGGATCTGCCTGCGCGATGACCTACGTTCCCGTTCAGCGGATCCGCAATTTCTGCATCATCGCCCACATCGACCACGGCAAGTCCACCCTGGCCGATCGCCTGCTGCAGGAAACCGGCACGGTGGCGGCCCGCGACATGCAGGAGCAGTTCCTCGACAACATGGAACTGGAGCGCGAACGCGGCATCACGATCAAACTCCAGGCGGCGCGGATGGAATACCGCGCCGCCGATGGGGAGATCTACATCCTCAATCTGATCGACACCCCCGGCCATGTGGACTTCTCCTATGAGGTGAGCCGTTCCCTCCAGGCCTGCGAGGGGGCCCTGCTGGTGGTGGACGCCAGCCAGGGGGTGGAGGCGCAGACGCTCGCCAATGTGTACCTGGCGATCGAGAACAACCTCGAGATCATTCCGGTTCTCAACAAGATCGATCTTCCCGGCGCCGATCCCGAGCGCATCCGCAAGGAGATCGAGGCGATCATCGGCCTCGACTGCTCCCAGGCGATCCCCTGCTCCGCCAAGACGGGCCTCGGCGTGCCGGACATCCTCCAAGCCGTGGTGGATGGGGTGCCGCCGCCGCCG
>JBJTWS010000025.1:0-4904 GCA_046081905.1 Synechococcus sp.
GGTCGTTCACGATGAAGGGATAGAGGTGCGGCAGCGGCCCCAGGGCCCACTCCGGAAAACACCCGCTCGAAAGGCCCAGCCCCTTGCCCGGCAGCCACTCCAGGTTGCCGTGCTTGCCCACGTGCACCACCACCTGGGCGACGAACTCCTGCCGCAGCCAGAGGTACTGCGCCAGGTAGGCGTGGGTGGGCGGCAGGTCGGGGCTGTGGTAGCTGAGGCTGGGGTCGCGGTCGTAGCCGCGCTCCGGCTGGATCAGCAGCACCACCCGCCCGAAGCGCAGCCCGCGAATCGGGAAGCCGGCGGCCTCCAGGCCGGCATCGGCCTCCGGCGGCCCCCACACCGCCTCCAGCCGCCGGCGACCCTCCGGCGGAAGCCCGTCGTACCAGGTGCGGTAGGGGGCCAGGGGTAGATGGGCGAGCGCTGGGCGGTGGCCGCTCTCGGGGTCGTTGCTGCGCCCCTCCAGCAGCCGGTGGATTAGGGCATCCCCACTGGCGGGCAGCACCTCCCCGCCCAGGTCGTAGCCCGCCTCCGCCAGCCAGCCGAGCATCCGGGCGGCGCTCTCCGGCGTGTCGAGGCCCACCCCATTGGCCAGGCGGGAATTGCGGGTGGGGTAGTTGGCCAGCACCAACGCCACCCGCCGCTCGCCGGCGGCGGTGCGGCGAAGTTCGATCCAGCGGCGGGTGAGGGCCGCGATCCAGGCGAGGCGCTCCGGATCGGGCCGCAGCCGGGGTAGGGCCGTGGCCAGCCGATCACTGGCGGCGGCGCTCTCCTTGAAGGCGCCGATCCGGGTGGTGAGGCGCCCGTCCAGCTCCGGCAGGGCCACCTGCAGGGTGAGATCCACCGGGCCGAGGCCGATGCTGCTGGCCAGCCACTGGCTGCGGGGCTGGCCGCTGGTGAGCAGCTGCAGCACCGGCACCCCCAGGGCCTCCCACAGGGGGGCGCCGAGGCCCGCCTCCTCGAAACTCACCGAGGCGAAGGAGGTGGC
The DNA here is from genome assembly GCA_046081905.1 of Synechococcus sp. Taxonomy (GTDB): domain Bacteria; phylum Cyanobacteriota; class Cyanobacteriia; order PCC-6307; family Cyanobiaceae; genus CBW1002. The sequence continues at coordinate 986 of JBJTWS010000025.1, forward strand.
GCAGAGCACCGCCTCCACCCCCTCCCGCTGCAGCAGATCGCACACCCCCTGCTGCACCGCCGGATCCCGCAGGCCGCTCACCCAGAGGGCCCGCGGAGCCAGCCCCTCGCCCCGCAGGGCCGCCAGGGCCGCCTCCACCAGCTCCAGATCGCCCGCCTGGCGCAGGGAGCGGTAGAGCAGCAGCCCCACCCGCTCGCCCGCTTCCGTCCGCCAGTCGTGCGGGAGCGGATCCGGCAGGGGCTCGCAGCGGGGCGGCTCCACCGGCCGGCCAGCGCGCAGGTCCCGCAGGGCCAGCAGCACCCGGCGCAGGTTCGGGGCGCCCCCCTCCCGCAGGCAGGCCGCCAGGGCGCAGGCCAGGGCCGGTTCCACGCTCCCGAGGGCCGCCAGGGCCCGATCCTCCTCCGCCGTGCCCGCCAGCACCAGCAGGTGCCGCTGCTGCGGGGCGTGGCGTTGCCACTCCTGCAGCCGCTCCAGGCCATAGCTCCAGTGGCCCCGCCCCCCCAGCAGCCGCACCACCACCAGGGAGGCTTGCGCCACGGTGGTGGCCAGGTAGTGGTCGAGCACGGCGGGATGGGCCAGGGCCGCCAGGTTCAGGGCCCGCAGCTCCTCCCCCAGCAGCTCCGGTTCCTGCAGCAGCAGCGCCTCGAGGGCCACCACGTCGGTGTCGGCGCTGGTGAGCAGCAGCACCGGCGCCGGCGGCTGCTCCACGAACGCGCCCTGGGCCGCCTCCTCCGCCGAACCCGGAACCGTGGCGAGTCGATGCATGGCCCCATCTTGCGGGTTGCCGGCCCGGGCCGGGGGGCGGTGGTGAGAAGATCGGGCCAGTTCCCCGGCCCGGGCCGCCAGCCCCCATGCATCAGTTCCTCCCCTATGCCTGGTTCGGCGGCAAGTGCGTGCCCTTTGCGGAGGCCACCCTCTCGGTGGCCACCCACGCGCTCCACTACGGCACCGGCGCCTTCGGGGGGATGCGGGCCATCCCCAACCCCAGCGATCCGGGCGAGATCCTGCTGTTCCGCGCCGATCGCCACGCCCGCCGCCTCAGCCAGAGCGCCCGGCTGCTGCTCACCGAGCTGAGCGAGGAGACGATCCACTCCGCCATCAACGCCTTCCTGCAGGCGAACCGGCCCACCTGCCCGATCTACCTGCGGCCGTTCGTCTACACCAGCGATCTGGGCATCGCGCCGCGCCTGCACGACATCCAGACCGATTTCCTGATCTACGGCATCGAGCTGGGCGACTACCTCTCCCCCGATGGGGTGAGCTGCCGCATCAGTTCCTGGACCCGCCAGGAGGATCGCTCCCTGCCGCTGCGGGGCAAGATCTCCGGCGCCTACATCACCAGCTCCCTGGCCAAGACCGAAGCGGTGAAGAGTGGTTTCGACGAGGCCCTGCTGCTCAACAGCCGCGGCAAGGTGAGCGAGGCCAGCGGCATGAACCTGTTCCTCGTGCGCGACGGGGTGCTGATCACTCCCGGCGTGGATCAGGACATCCTCGAGGGCATCACCCGCGCCAGTGTCCTGGAACTGGCCCGCGACCTGGGCATCCCGGTGCTGGAGCGAGCCGTGGACAAGACCGAGCTGTTCGTGGCCGATGAGGTGTTCCTCACCGGCACCGCCGCCCGGGTGACGCCGGTGCGGCGGGTGGAAACCACCGACCTCTCCACCCACCGTCCGGTGATGGAGGCCCTGCGGGAACGGCTCACCACGATCACGGAGGGCCGTGATCCCGCCTATGACCACTGGGTGACCCGCATCCGCGTCGACGGCTGAGCACTCCGCCTATCCCCATGTCCTCCCCCGCTGCCCCCGCTGCTGACGCCGCCACCTCCGCCTCGCCGCCCCAGCGTCAGCAGGTGGGGTTCCTCGAGCGGCTGCATGGGCCGGAACTGCCGGTGCTGGTGTTCGACGGCGCCACCGGTACCTCGCTGCAGCAGATGGAGCTCACCGCCGAGGATTTCGGCGGGGCAGCCCTGGAGGGCTGCAATGAATACCTGGTGTTCTCCCGCCCCGATGCGGTGCAGGCGGTGCACCGCCAATTCCTGGAGGTGGGCGCCGATGTGATCGAGACCGACACCTTCGGGGCCACCTCGCTCGTGCTGGCCGAATACGACATCGCCGACCAGGCCTTCGCGATCAACCAGCGCGCCGCCGAACTGGCGCGGGAGATGGCCGATGCCTACTCCACCCCCGGGAAGCCCCGCTTCGTGGCGGGTTCGATGGGGCCCACCACGAAGCTGCCCACCCTGGGCCACGTGGACTTCGACACGATGAAGGCCTCCTTCCAGGAGCAGGCCGAGGGGCTTCTGGCGGGGGATGTGGACCTGTTCATCGTGGAGACCTGCCAGGACGTGCTGCAGATCAAGGCGGCGCTGCAGGGGATCGAGGCGGCCTTCAGCGCCACCGGCCAGCGGCGGCCGCTGATGGTGAGCGTCACCATGGAAACCACCGGCACGATGCTGGTGGGCTCGGACATCGCCGCGGTGGTGGCGATCCTGGAGCCGTTCCCGATTGATGTGCTCGGCCTCAACTGCGCCACCGGTCCGGAGCAGATGAAGGAGCACATCCGCTACCTCAGCGAGCACAGCCCCTTCGTGGTGAGCTGCATCCCCAATGCGGGCCTGCCGGAGAACATCGGCGGCGTGGCCCACTACCGGCTGACGCCGGTGGAGATGAAGATGCAGCTGCTGCACTTCGTGGAGGACCTGGGGGTGCAGGTGATCGGCGGCTGCTGCGGCACCACCCCGGCCCACATCGCCGCCCTGGCGGAACTGGCCTCCGAGATGCAGGCGGCCCCCCGGCCGGTGCGTCGCTCCGATGCCAGCGAGCCGGCCGAACCCAGGCCGCTGCTGCAGTGCGAGCCGGCGGCGGCCTCGATCTACGGCACCACGCCCTACCTGCAGGACAACTCCTTCCTGATCATCGGCGAGCGGCTCAATGCCAGCGGCTCCAAGAAGGTGCGCGAACTGCTCGCCGAAGACGACTGGGACGGCCTGGTGGCGATCGCCCGCGGCCAGGTGAAGGAAAACGCCCATGTGCTCGATGTGAACGTCGACTACGTGGGCCGCGACGGCGAGCGCGACATGCACGAGCTGGTGAGCCGGCTGGTCACGAACGTGAACCTGCCGCTGATGCTCGATTCCACCGAGTGGCAGAAGATGGTGGCCGGCCTGAAGGTGGCCGGCGGCAAGTGCATCCTCAACTCCACCAACTACGAAGACGGCGATGAGCGCTTCTTCAAGGTGCTGGAGCTGGCCCGTGCCTACGGCGCCGGTGTGGTGGTGGGCACCATCGACGAAGAGGGCATGGCCCGCACGGCCGAGCGCAAGTTCGCCATCGCCCGGCGGGCCTACCGCGATGCGCTGGAGTTCGGGATTCCGGCCCGCGAGATCTTCTACGATCCACTGGCGCTGCCGATCTCCACCGGCATCGAGGAAGACCGGGAGAACGCCCTGGCCACGGTGCAGGCGATCCAGCGGATCCGCGAGAACCTGCCGGGGGTGCACGTGGTGCTGGGCGTGAGCAATGTGAGTTTCGGCCTCTCGCCGGCGGCCCGGATCGTGCTGAATTCGGTGTTCCTGCACGACTGCTGCCAGGCCGGCATGGATGCGGCGATCGTGAGCCCGGCCAAGATCCTGCCCCTGGCCAAGATCAGTGAGGAGCATCAGCGGGTCTGCCGTGATCTGATCCACGATCGCCGCCGCTTCGAGGGGATCCCGGAGGGCACCCGGGCCACCGAGGCGGCTGCCACCGGCGCGGTGTGCATCTACGACCCGCTCACCGAACTCACCAAACTCTTCGAAGGCGTCAGTGCCCGGGAGGCGCGCGCCTCCGGTCCCTCCCTGGCGGATCTGCCGGTGGAGGAGAGGCTGAAGCAGCACATCATCGATGGCGAGCGCATGGGACTGGAGGCTTCCCTGCAG
>JBJTWS010000026.1:0-3379 GCA_046081905.1 Synechococcus sp.
CTCATAGGTGCGGGGCCGACCCGGCCTGAGCTCGTCGTGCAGGCCCTCGATGCCCAGATCGAGGTAGCGCTGGCGCCATTTGCCCACCGTTGAGCCCCTGACGCCAAAGCGTTTGGCCACGGCCGTATTGGTCTCACCAGCAGCACAGGCCAAAACGATCTGGGCGCGCTGCACGATCGAATGCGGCAAAGTCCGCGATCCGGCGAGGCTCTGGAGCTGACTCACCTCGTCTGCCAAAAGCTCCAGTGGAGCCATGGGGCGACCCACAGGCATGGAACAACTCCCAATGGAGACACTCCATATTCTATTGGCTATTTCCGGGACGGCACACTAGATCTCTTCGGTCGTTTCTCTTTCTTCCCTGTTTCCGCCTTCGCTGAGCCCCCTTCCGGATCGGCGAAGCGCACCTACGGTTGGGCCGTCGCCGTTGATCCGCGGGACCCGGCCCAGCCGCAGCGCCTCGCCCTTCCACCATGTCACTGCAGCTGTCCCAGCAGACCTGTGCCAACTGCCGTTTCGCCCGGCGGTCGGCCGCCTTCGACGCCGATGGGTTGCTCTCCTGCCGCTATCTGCCGCCCCAGCCCAGCAAGGACAACAACTGGCGGATCGTGCCGGAGAACTTCTGGTGCGGCTGCTGGGACTGGGGCCCGCCGGATCCCCTGGTGGGCCCCCGGCCGCCCCGGCCGCCGGAATACTGAGCCAACGGCGTGGAGCCTGCGCCGCTGAGCCGGCGCCGCCGTGGCCTCAGCCGAGCCGCAGGTCCACCGTGCACAGCCCCGCCGCCGGAGCTGCCCAGGCAGCAGGTTCCTCCCCCCCGGTGCCGCGAGCAGGGGGCGGAGCCGGCTGGAAGTTGTCCTCCGTCTCCTCCAGGAAGAAGCGGGCCACCGCCTCGGGCCCCTCCTCGAGGATCAGCTCCAGGGGCAGCTGGGGTTCGATCGCCGGGTGGAAACAGGGATAGAGCTTGTGGTGGCGGTAGCGCACCGCCAGCGGCGGCGCCTCCTCCCCCGGCGCCAGGGGCGCCAGCGGCAGGACGCGTCCGTTCAGCCGCAGCCGCAGCCTCCGGCGGAACTCCCCGCTGGCCTGGATCTCGAAACGGCGCAGGGAGCCATCCACGAAGCGGCTGGTGAAGCCCCCCTCCCGCGGCACATCGCAGATCAGGGGCCAGGGTTCGAGGGCGCCGCGGATCTCCAGGGAGGCGTCGCCGTCGCTCCAGCGCAGCAGGGGTGGGAAGCGCCATTCCCACAGTTCCCGGTAGGGGGCCGGATCGAGGGCCAGGCCATCGGCCGCCAGGTCGGCGAGCACCTGCTCCAGGTCGGCCCAGAGGGCGCTCGGGAGGAGCAGCCGGTCGTGCAACGCCTCGCCCCAGGGCCGCAGGCGGGTGGGGCGGTGCTCCGGCTTCAGCAGGTGGGCGGCCAGGGCGGTCCAGAGCAGCGCCACGGCGCTGCTCCACTCCACCTTGGGGAGGGATTCGAGGGCGCGGAACTCGATCAGTCCCAGGCAGCCGGCTGGGGCGCCGGGATTCCAGAACTTGTCGAAGCTGATCTCGCTGCGGTGGTTGTTGCCGCTGCGGTCGGCATGGAGGTGCCGCAGGGTTTCGCCGATCAAGCTGCGGTGATCCCCCCAGCTGTCGCCCGGGGGCTGCCCCTCGGCCGCCTCCAGGCAGCGGTAGGCGAGCTCCAGGTCGAACAGCGAGCCCAGGGCTTCATCGGGCCGGGGCGCCTGGGAGGCGGGCCCCACGCAGGCGCCGCTGAACAGGTAGGCCAGGCAGGGGTGGTGCTGCCAGTAGCGCAGCAGGCCGCTCAGCCAGGCCGGCCGCGGGAAGAAGGGGTTCTCCGCCAGGGAGGGTCCGCCCCAGAGCAGGTGGTTGCCGCCGCCGGTGCCCTCGGCGCGCCCCTGGGCTCCCTCCTTCCAGCTCCGCAGTCCCACGGCGGCGCCGCTCTCCTCCAGCTGCCGCAGCCAGCCGTCGTACTCGGCCCAGCGGCGGCACACCGGCAGGTTCACCTCCAGCACGCCCGGATCGGCCGTGAGCCCCAGCACCTGCCAGTGGCCCTCCGTATCCAGCGGCAACACCCCGCTCAGCCCCGGGGCCGCCAGGGGGGGCAGGGGGCCGCCGCCGTCCAGGCTGTTGGCCACGGCCTGCAGCAGCACCTCCAGCGGCCGCCGCAGCAGGGGCGGCAGGAACAATTCCCATCGCCCGGGGGCGTCCTCCGTCTCGGGCGCGAGCACCTCCAGGGTCAACACCTGCCGGGGCACCTCCGCCGGGAAGTGCTCCAGGGGGAGCCGCAGGCCGGCGGGGCCAGGGGCACCGCTGAGCCTTCGCAGCTCCGGCGCCAGGGGCCATGGGGCCGCCTGCCAGGGGAGGGGGGCATCGTCGTCGTGGAAACCCTCCCGGAGGGTGAGGGGCACGGCCCACACCTGCCGGCCTGGATCGAGTGGATCGCTCAGGGGCAGAGGCTGCAGGGACACCCCCAGCCGGTGGCCCAGATCCTCCAGCCAGAGTTCGGCCTGCCCGGCCGCCAGGGGGACGCCCTCCTCCTCCGGCTGGCAGGGTTCCGGCCACCGCACCGGCGCCGGCCGGCCCTCCGGGCCGGTGATCAGGCGCAGGGCCCAGCGGGGATTCACCTCGCCGTCGTAGCGCTTGCCCGGGCAGTAGAGCAGGGTGCTGCCGGGCCACACCTGCCGCTGCAGCTCCCGGGCCAGCCGCAGGGCGATCGGAAGCTTGGTGGGGCCATCGGCGGTGATGCTCCATTCCGATCCCACCGGCTCGAAGGGCACGTAGGTGGGTTCACCGCCGAGGGTGAGGTGAATGCCGGCCGCCTGCAGCCGGGCCTCGGCGGTGGCAGCCACGCTGGCGGCGGAATTCCCCGGCCGGACGGAGGCCGGCTCGGGGCGGAATGGGCTCGAGGGCACGGAGGGTCGCGAAGGAGTCGGGAGGAAGGGGGGTGGCGGGACGCCGTGGCGCGGAAACCGTGGCGTGGAAACCCTGGCATGGAAACCGCGCCGCGGAGGCCCCGGGGGTGCCCCCCTCAGGATGGGGGCCGCTCGGAGGCGTTGCCCACCACATTGCAGGCCCGCACCGGAACCGGCTCCACCTGCCAGATCCGCTCGGCATACTCCCGGATGGAACGGTCGCTGCTGAAGAATCCGCAGCGGGCCGTGTTCAGCACCGACATCGATCCCCAGCGGGGGCGGTCCACCCAGGCAGTATCCACCGCATTGTGGGCCCGTCGGTAGTCGCCCACATCCGCCATCACCCGGAAGGGGTCGTGGCCGCAGAGGTTGGCCAGCAGTGGATGGAACAGGTCGCGGTCGCCCTCGCTGAAGTGGCCGGAGCCGATCAGGTCGATCGCGGCTCGTGCCATCGCGTCGTTTTCGAGCC
>JBJTWS010000027.1:0-4666 GCA_046081905.1 Synechococcus sp.
TTGACCTCCGGTGCCCCCATCAGCTTCTCCAGAAAGCGGCCCATCACCTCGTCGTTGAGCAGCCGCTCGCGGTTTTTGGTGAATGTGGTGGGGTGCCAGATCGGATCATCCGGGCTCAATCCCACAAACCAGCGGAACAACAGGTTGTAGTGGAGCTGCTCCAGCAAAAGCCGCTCCGAGCGGATCCCGTAGAACGCCTGCAACAACGAGGCCAGCAACAGTTGCTCGGGCGGCACCGATGGCCGGCCTTCTGCGGCGTAGAGCTTGCAGAAGGTGGGATTGAGGCGATCGAGAGCCTGATCCGCCAGCTTGCGGATCCGCCGCAGCGGATGGCTGGCCGGGATCCGCTCCTCGATCGACACGTAGGAGAACAGGGAGCCGTTGCGCTCCCGGTGGCCTCGCATCTGGGCTGGGCAGTTGGCCCATTTTCGCAGAGAAGGCCGGGTTTTTCAGCAAACCCTTAAGGAGCTGGCCTCCTTTCGTTGTCTTGTCCCTGCGCTGCTGGTCGCCGGGGCCTCCGGGCTGGCGGCCGGTCTGATTCCGGTTCAGGCGATTCCGAATCCCAATCCCACGCTGCAGCCGCTGGTTTCCTGCGCGCCCCAGCGCTGCAGCCGCAGTTTCGGCCCGCCGGTGCCGCTCGGCCATGGGTCCGTGCGCGGTTACACGATCACCAGGGGAGGCGAACGGGGGCCATCGCTGCAGGAAATGGGTGTGCTGATCACGGCATCGGCGCTTCAGGGGCTGCCCCAGAACTGCGTCACCGATGACCCGTCGCCCCAGGCCCGTTGGTTGATCTGCCAGAAGCCAGCCGCCGGCACCCGGGGCAAGGGTCAGATGAATGACACGATGGTCACGACCCTGAAGATGCCGCCTGCGGCCCTCAGTCTGGCCAATGTGGCTGATCTTGATGTCAGCTGGTTGCCCTTTGGTCACGCGCCGGCGAAAGTCTGGGACAAACCCCAGTTCGACATCCATTTCCCGCTCCGCAATCCGAAGGGCGGGCAGTCCGAGCCGGCCTTCTATGCACCGCAGACTCCTGCGTCGCAATTGCCCGCCGGCTACATGGTGCTGCCTGGCAGCGGCTTCCACTGGGACACGGTCGCCCTGCAGGGACATTCCCATGCCGCTGATCCGAAAGCGTCTCCCGAGTTCGCCGGTGGTCCCTTTCTCGCCAATTTTCTCTATCTGAATTACAATGGCCGTGCCATCGGCTATGAGGTCTATGCCAGTCAGTCGCTGCTGGCGAGTCGCTCTACCTACACCCGTGCCCTCAAGGCTCCCCAGGTGTCTCTGGGCACATCGATTGTGCCGACCGAGCTGACGATTCGCTATGAACCGTTGCTGTCGTTGTATCGGGTGGCGCTCACCGGCTTCAAGTCGGTCAGTCAGGGAGCCACGGCGGCCCCTGGGCATTCCCATTGAGCTTCACCCCAAGGCTGTGATGGAGCGCCATGGTCCGCAACCCCGCAGGTGCGTGCCATGGCCTGGATAGTTGATCTTGAACACGAGGATGAACCGATGACTCAACCCGCCTGGACGTTGACGGCTGAATCGGCGACTGCTGTCGCCCTGCGTCAGTCTCTTGCGCCTCAGGATCCTGGGGAGGCCGCCTTCTGGCAACGCCAGGATCTTGTCTATCTGGGCGATCTGGCCTGGTGTGAGCTGGCAGTGATGCGCGGCTTGGAATATATCGCCAATGTGCAGGTCTCAGAGAATCAGATCACCTATCACTACGGGTTGATCAATCTCGATCCGGCCGATGCCGTGGCGGGATCGCTCGTCTGCGAAGTGCGGGCTCGTCGCGAGGATGGTTATCCCTTTGAGATGCAGATCAATGGTGAATGGCTGCCAGGTCCTTTGCAATTCTGGTTGGATCAATTGGCTCCTGAAGTGCAGGAGATCGCCCGTGAACGTTATCGCCTGGTGATTGCCTGGGCCGAGACATCCACCACCTGATGGGCACGGCAGGGATCGGATTGACGGCGCGCCGATGGGCTTGTCAGCAATCCCTGGTTTCTTGGTGATGGAATCTGAATATTCTGACAAATCATACTGTTCAAAAAACGTCTGCTACAATCAGTCGCAAATGGCTGAATGAGGATGTCAACAATACGCAGCATTCTCTTGGCATGGTGTTCAGCCGCCTCCCTTCTGGCCCTGCCTCTTGTTGCAAAGGCCGCTGAGCAGCCTTCATCCAATGCTTCGGCTGCCTCGAGGTTGGGACCACTCTCCATCTCGGGTTCCGCCTTACGTTCAAGCCCATCGACAACGGGATCCTCGTCTGGTGTTCCATTTTTTGATGTCGCCGCCAGCGGCCAACCATCCTCGGGTGTGGTCGCCGATGCAGCAGCGGTCTCAGCGGAGAGGGATCGTTCCTATGTCCCCGAGTTGGCTGCCTTTCAGGGTGGTGAACCTCGTCCAGAGTTCTCCTTTTCCTCAAAGCCTCTGCAGAGCACTGATCTGGCAAAAGGTGTTGCGGAATCAGCCGGAGATTACCTTGAGAACCCATTCAATTTGCCAATCCCACGAAACAGAAGTCCGTGGGATTTTAGTCATAAAAAACATTGCGATGTGCTGAGGCACCTGAAGATTCCTGCCGCCTATCGCCGCATGGATACGTACATGCGGCCGGAGTACATGCTCCCCTTGTCAAAGGATAATTCCCTGGCCAACCGAGACCAGCTTCTCAGCTTCAAGGGCCGGGAAGACCTGTATGAAAAAGGAGTTGATATTTACGGCTGTAGTAGCCTCGATTATCTTACCGATGTTGTGAGCAACCTTTCGAACATCCCGGTTGTTCGAGGCACCACAGGGCCTTGGCATGATTGGCAAATGAACATCAACCAGGTTTTAGGGGTTGATCTTTATTCCAGGTTGGTCAGTAATCATGGACCACTGGTCAGATTCACCTTTCCTTTACCTGGCCGGAAGCGGCAAACCTTGGCCCTATTTATTCCTATGGAAACACCTTGAATCCGGCCGGCCTCGGCACGCGTCAGTATCAAGGATACTTTTACACTGATGTTGGCCGTAGTCGCGATGTCAATTCCCAGATGCAGGGAGCTCGTTTATTCGAGTACTGGTTTGATCAGCGCTATGGATACAAAAAGATGTCCTCGGTCAGGATCGGGGCCATTTATCCTTGGATCACCTTCAACAAATCGATCCTCGCAGGGCTGTTTGGCTTCTGGGCTTTTGATGAGCCTGGGGTGATCGGCACCACTCCAAGTACGGCCAATGGCCCCCTGGTGACAACAGCTCCTCCTGGAATCTCAATTGAACACCATTTCAATAGCAATCTGATCGGTAAGGTGATGGTTGCCAGCGGTTACTGGGATCCGTCTGGAGGTCTCGATAACCGCCGTGGCACCAACCAGTATTGGGATTTGAACCTTTATGGCTTGGAAACAACCTATGAGCTGACCTGGCGGGGCGGTACATACAGTGCTGATCCATCTGACAACGGCAAGCCCTGGTTTGTCAGAGTGGGTGGCCAGTACCACAGCGGCTATGGATTGAATAATGCCTTGGATGTGAATGGTAATTATTTCTTCCTGACCGGCCAGCCTCGACAGGTTTATTACGGCAATAGCCAGTACTACGCCATGGTTGAGGGCATGCTCTACCGGGAACCAGGCAGCTATAGCCGTGGTCTGACGGCATTTTTGAAAGCAAAATACAGTCCCTGGGATTATAAAGGAAGCCTGACCAAGCAGCTCACGGTCGGCCTGGGTTATGAAGGAATTTTTGGCCGAGATAATGATATTCTCTTCCTTGGTTACGCTCACATGGGGGTCAACAAAGGGGTGATTGAGAGAACTTGGAACATGCCCGCTTGTACCCAGTTGCCCAATTGTGCCGTGGCAAATTTTCAGGGCGCTTTTGAATTGGGATACAGTGCTCAGATTACGCCTTATTTCTTTATCAACCCTAAGTTCTATTATGTTCTTCATCCGAATACCCGTATCGATCTCGGTGACATCCTGTCGTTTGGCATCGAGTTCCGTCTCTCGCTTTGACAACGGGATAAATGCTTCCTTCGGGGCTGTGATGTGAGCGTCCAGGCGGGCTTCCACTGCGCTTGTCATTGTTCCCGTCCCTGGCTAGCCTGAAAGAAACCTGCCGATTAATCCCATGGCTACGGTTAAAGTTGTGTTTCATTCTGCTTCCGGAAATACCCGGGCTCTCGCCGAGGCGGTGCATGCCGGCGCCGCTCAGTTTGCGGATGCTGAGCTTCTGGAAATCCATGGCACTGACATCGAAGCCGGGCGCTTCAAGAACGAAGAGTTTCTGGCCAGGCTCGATGGTGCTGACGCGATTATTTTCGGATCACCCACTTACATGGGCATGGTGAGCGGGCAGCTCAAGTGCTTCCTGGATGCCACCAGTGGTCGCTGGATGGCTGGCACCTGGAATGGCAAGTTGGCCGCCGCTTTCACCACCAGTCTTGGGTTCAGTGGTGACAAGCAGTCGATGCTCAGCTATCTGGCCACTTTCGCTTTTCAGCACGGCATGATCTGGGTCGGAAGCGACGCCGCCAATGGTCTGTTCTCCGGTGAATCATTGGAAGAGGCCACCAATCGCCTCAGCAGCAACACCGGCGTCATGAGTCAGGTCAATTTCGGTCCTGAGTACAAGCCCACCCCCGGTGATCTCAAGACCGGTA
>JBJTWS010000028.1:0-6300 GCA_046081905.1 Synechococcus sp.
CGACGGCCGTGAGCACCACGTAGCGCAGCCCCAGGCTGGCCACGGCATCGGCCACCCGCTCCGCCTCCCCGGGATCGAAGGGGGCGGGGCTGCGGCCCTTCTCCACCTGGCAGAAGGCGCAGCTGCGGGTGCAGATCGGCCCGCCCAGCAGGAAGGTGGCGGTGCCGGCGGCGTAGCACTCCCCCCGGTTGGGGCAGCGCCCCTCCTCGCAGATGGTGTGCAGCCGCTGCTGCTTCACCACCGCCTGCACGGTTTCCAGCGCGCTGGCGGCACCCACCGGTCGCCGCAGCCAGGCGGGCAGGCGCTCGGCGGGCGGCTGGCTGCGGTAGCGGCTGGGGCGGGAGGTCATCGGTTCCGGCATCGCCTCCATTCAGGCATCCCGTCAGGCATCCCGTTCGTCCACCGGCCGGCGGCCCTCCAGGGCCCGGGCCAGGGTCACCTCATCGGCGTATTCGAGTTCGCTCCCCACCGGCAGGCCGTAGGCCAGCCGGCTGACGCGGGTGAAGGGACGCAGCAGCCGGGCCAGGTAGAGGCTGGTGGTGTCGCCCTCCACGCTGGGGGTGAGGGCCAGGATCACTTCGCTGGTGCCCTCCCGGTCGACCCGCTCCACCAGCGGCTGGATCCGCAGGGCCTCCGGACCGATGCCATCCATCGGCGAGATCAACCCGCCGAGCACGTGGTAGGTGCCGCGGTACTCGCGGGTGCGCTCCATCGCCAGCAGATCGCGGGAGTCGGCCACCACGCAGAGCAGCCCGTTGCGGCGCTCCTCCTGCCGGCAGATCTCGCATTCCGGCTCGGCGGAGAGGTGAAAGCAGCGGCGGCACACCCCCACCTGGCTGCGGGCCGCGAGCAGGGCATCGGCGAAGGCGCGGATCTGCTCCTCCGGCTGGCGCAGCAGGTGCAGGGCCAGGCGCTGGGCGGTGCGCGGCCCGATGCCCGGCAGGCGCTCGAACTGGTCGATCAGCCGGGCCAGGGGCCGGGTGAAGCCGCTCAGGGATCCGCCGCAGATGGGCGAAATCTAGGGCTGCTGCCGGGGCCACTGGAGAATGGGCGCCGAACCACCCCTGCCGCGCCATGCCCCTGCTTCCGAACCTCTGGCCCCGCCTGCGGTCGCTCCTGGCGGCCCTGCTGGTGGGCGCGGTGCTGGTGGGCTGCAGCGCCGCCGCCGCCGGGCTGAATTCCTTCCAGAGCCCCGACGGCCGTTACGCCTTCCTGTATCCCACCGGCTGGACCCGTGTGCAGGTGAGCGGCGGCCCGCAGGTGGTGTTCCACGACCTGATCAACAGCGACGAAACCCTCAGCCTCGTGGTGGCGGACGTGAACCCCACCAACGACCTCTCCAACCTCGGCAGCGCCGTGGCGGTGGGCGAGAAGCTGCGCCGCGCCGTGATCGCGCCTGAGGGCAGCGGCCGCCAGGCGGAACTGGTGGAGGCCGGCGAGCGGGAGCTGGGGGGCCACACCTTCTACGACCTGGAATACGCCGTGCACCTCCAGGACCGCGACCGCCACGAACTCGCCACGGTGGTGGTGGACCGCGGCCGGCTCTACACCTTCGCCGCCAGCACCAACGAGGTGCGCTGGCCCCGGGTGAAGGGCCTGTTCCAGCAGGTGATCACCTCGTTCACGCTTCAGATCTGAGATGGGAGCCCCGCCCCGGCTGGCCGTGGTGGTGGTGGGCGGTGGGCTGGCCGGGGCGCTGGCGGCCCTGGCCCTGGTGGAGGAGGGCCTGGCCGTGACCCTCGTGGAGGATCCGGTGGGCTTCCCCCGGGCCACCGACCTCAGCTATGGCGGTGTGGCCTGGTGGGCCGGCGGGCCCGGCCCCCTGGGCCGGCTGATTCGCCATTCCCCCCGCCGCTGGCGGGCGCTGCAGCGCCGCCATGGCCCCCTGGGATTCCGCCCCTGCGGCCTGCGGCTCCATGGCGGTGCCGTCTGGGAATCCCTGCTGCGGCCACCCTTCGCCCGGGTGGATGCCCGCCTGTTCCGCGCGGCGCTGGAGCGGGTTCTGCCAGCGGCAGGGGTGCGGTGGCGGCAGGCGCGGGTGGTGGGCCCCCTGCAGCCGCTGGAGCGGGGCTGGCGCCTGCCGCTGGCGGAGGGGGAGCCCCTGGAGGCGGACGCGGTGGTGCTGGCGGCCGGCGCCGGCTCCGCGGCCCTCTGGCCCCGGCCCCCTGAGCGCCTCTGCCGCACCTGGGCCGGGGTGCTCCAGCTCGAGGCCCTGCCGCCGGAGCGCCCTCCGGCCTGCAGCCCCTGGCTGGCCCAGGGCCGGGCCGGACGGGTGGTGCAGCCGCGCCACTGGCGGCGCCGGGCCCTGGAGCAGCGGGCCGGCCACCTCCAGCAGGAGGAATGGATCGTGGATGCGGGTCTGGCGCCCTGGGGGCAGGGGGCGCTGGTGGGGCAGATCTCCCTGCTCCGGCCCCCGGCACACGACGGGGAGTCTCCAGATCCGGCCTGGATGGAGGCCCGTCTGCGGGAGGGGCTGGCCGCCCTGGATCCCGCCCTGGCGACCCTGGAGGCCCCCTGCGCTGTGGTGCCGGTGGCCTTCGCGGCCGATGGCGCTCCCCTGGTGGGACCGGTCCCGGGCGCACCGGGCCTGTGGGCCTTCACCGGCTTCAGCGGGGCGTTCTCCCAGGTGCCGGTGCTGGCCCCCCTGCTGGCCCGCGCCCTGCGCACGGGAGACGCCGGGACGCTGCCCGCGGAAGTGCTGCCCTGCGCCTGACGGGCGGTTGCTCACGGGGCTGCGGCTGACAGGGCCGGCCCGATCCAGCAAGCTGGCTGCCATGACGCTCTCCCCCCCCAACGCCCCGGAGGCGGCCCCGGCCGGGGCACCAGAGGCGCCGCCGGCGGGCGGGCGCTCGCGTCGCCGCTGGGCCGACCTCAGCGACCACGACCAGGTGGGGGTGTGTCTGGCGGGCATGGGCGGGGTGCTGGTGTGCTGGGTCCTGTTCTGGCCGGTGCCCACCGAGGTGACGGGGCAGGGTGTGCTCGTGTACCCCAACAACGCCGGGCTGCTCAATGCCCGCGCCGGCGGCCAGGTGCAGCAGCTCTTCGTGGGGGTGGGGGATCGGGTGCGGCGCGGCCAGGTGCTGATGGAGCTCTACCTGCCGGTGCTGGAGAAGGAGCTGCAGCAGCAGAAGGGCAACCTGGCCCAGCTCGAGCGCCAGAACCGCGAGCTCGACGAGCGCGACCGGCTGCGGCTAGCCACCGAACGGCTCAGCGTTGACACCGCCCTGGCCAAGCTCGCCAGCGACCGCGACCGCTACCGGGCCCTGCAGGCCTCCTATGCCGACAAGCTCCGCAACCTGCAGTGGCTCAGCCGCCGCGAGGTGGTGGCCCCCCTCTCCAGTGAGGTGGTGAGCGCCGAGCAGGGGCTCACCAGCACCAGCGTGAACCTCGACGACACCGAGACCCGGGAGAAGGCGGTGCTCACCGCCTACCAGCAGGTGAAGCTCTCGATCGAGACCCAGGCCCTGCAGCGGCGCTACCAGATCGACGACCTGCGGCGCCAGATCCGCGTCACCGAGGCCCGCATCGCCTACGACGGCAAGGTGCAGGCCCAGCGCGACGGCACCGTGCTCGACCTGCAGGTGATCGAGGGGCAGACCGTGAGCACCGGCCAGCGGCTGGGCACCCTGGGGCGCACCGCCGACCCCAGCGCCCCCGAGGCGCCGCTGCGGGCCGTGGCCTACTACGCGCCGGCCGACGCCCGCCGCCTGCCGCCGGGACTGCCGGTGGAGGTGGTGCCCCTCTGGAACCAGCGCGGCCGCTTCGGCGGAATCGTGGGCCGGGTGCAGAAGGTGCTCACCCTGCCCGCCACCGAGGAGGACATCTCCACCA
This sequence comes from Synechococcus sp., assembly GCA_046081905.1. Classification (GTDB taxonomy): domain Bacteria; phylum Cyanobacteriota; class Cyanobacteriia; order PCC-6307; family Cyanobiaceae; genus CBW1002. The sequence continues at coordinate 3,832 of JBJTWS010000028.1, forward strand.
CGATCGGCAACCCGCAACTGGCCCAGGAGCTGGTGGGCAACGGCCCGGTGATGCGGGCCGAGATCAGCCTGGAGCGGGATCCCGCCAGCCTCGATGGCTACCGCTGGACCCTCTCGCGCGGCAGCGGTGTGTTCCCGGTGCGGGAGGGCCTCACGATCGCCAGCCATGCCTACGTGGAGTGGCGCGCGCCGATCAGTTACCTGATCCCCGGCCTGCGCTCGATCACCGGCGGCTACCGCAGCCAGGGGATGGACCGCCGCTGGAACCTGCCCTTCCTGCGCCAGCCCGACACGCTGCCCTGACCCGCCTCCTGCCCGGACCCGCGATGACCCCCTCCCCCCGCCGCCCCAACACCCTGCTGCGCCAGGAACTGCCCTGGCTGGTGAGCGAGGCGGTGCTGCTGGTGGTGCTCTTCAACGCCAACCCGCCGGAACTCTGGTTCTGGCTGGTGGTGCTGCTGGTGATTCTGGGTTATCGGATCGAGCGTTGGTGGTCGTCGCGCTCGGAGCGGAACTGAGGCGGCGCCAGTCCCCCGCCGGAGCCCCTGGGCCCGCTCGAGAAGCGTCCCAGGATCAGGGCGATCAGGATGGCGATGTAGAGCTGCCCGGAGATCGTGATCACCACCGTGATCACCTGCCCGGTCACATCGCTGCTGCGCAGCACCGAAGAGCCCACGGTGGTGAGGATCGCGAAGGAGGCCGCCATCAGGGCCGGGGCTATTGCCACGGCATCGCTGTTTCCATTGGGAAGCTGCGGCAGGGCGGAGGTGTCGAAGGCGCCGGGGTGCAGCATCCAGAGGGCCACGAGCATCACGCCGCCGGCGATGCCCACCAACAGGTAACCGGAGGTGGCCCCCATCACCACCGCCAGGGTCACGAACGGCTCGCGCACCAGGGTCTTCACCTTGCGCATCACCCCCAGCAGGAAGAACAGCAGCCAGGCGATCACGTGCGGCACCGTCACGATCCGTCCTACCGGCGGATCGAAGGCCAGTGCCAGGTGCCAGATCCCCTCCAGGGCGATTGCCACGGCCCCGAGGCCGTAGACCAGCGGCCGGGTGCTGCGCAGGGGCGAGTAGCGGGTCACGGTGGTGACCAGCACCACCGCCAGGCTGATCAGCAACAGCGAGAGCAGCCAGGTGTGCCACTGGCAGACGGGCAGCAGCAGGATCAGCACCAGCTCGGTGGCGAGGGTGAGGATGTAGCCGCGGTGCCGGTGGCGGATCTGCTCGATCTGCGCGTGGGTGAAGGGCATGGGCGGGCTCAGGGGGCCGAACGCGAGGGCTGCAGCTCCCCGCTGGGCGGTGCAAGCTCGGCCTGCGTGCTGAGTTGCAGTTCCGGCGCATAGGGAGCCTGCGGATCCCGGGGCACCGGCAGCAGTTCCCGCAGCAGCCGCGCGTAGGTGAGGTTCACGTTCACGGTGGCGTTGAGCCGCTGCACCAGGCTGTTGATCAGCCGCTCCTGGGTGATCGAGAGATCCACCTCACTGGAGAGGCCGGTGCGGTAGCGCAGCCGCACGTCGCGGAAGGCCTCCAGGGCCGCGGCCCCCCCGCGGCGGGCCGAGCTGAGCTTGGCGAGGCTGGCCTCGTGGGTGAAGAAGGCCTGCTCCAGCCGCAGGCGGATGTCGTTGCGGCGGGCGGCGAACTGCTGCGCCGCGGCGGCTTCGCGGCGGGCCAGCCCCCGCACCCGGCCGGCGGTGGTGCCGCCATCGAACAGCAGCCAGCGCAGGGTGAGGCCGATCGACCAGTCGTAGCCGTTGGTGTTCTGCACGGGAATCACGGTGGTGCCGCAGCAGCCGCCATTGCTCACGCTGATGTCGAACTGGTTGGTGTTGGCGGCGTAGCCGCCGGCGGCGGCAAAGAGAGACAGGGTCGGCAGCAGGGCAGCGGCGGCGGCGTCCTTCTCCCGGGCCAGGGCCTCGCGGGTGGCGAGCACCGCCTCCAGCTCCGGGTTGTCCCGGTAGGCCGCCAGCAGGCTGGCCTCCAGGTCGAGGGGCCAGCGGGGCTGCACCCGGATCGGATCGCTGGCGCTGGGGGTGACCTCCGGCGGCAGGTTGAGCACCACCGCCAGCTGGCGGCGGGCCACGGCCCGGTCCGCCAGGGCCTGGATCAGCAGCTCCTGGTCGCTGGCCTCGATGGCGCGGCGGCGCAGCACATCCAGCCGCGGCACCAGACCGGCCTGTTTGAGATCGAGGGCGTCCTGGAGGATCACCAGGTCGTTGCGCACCGCCGCGTCGCGGATGCGCACCAGCTGGTCGGCCTGCTGCAGCTGGTAGTAGGCCTCGCTCACCTGCAGCTGCAGCCGGCGCAGGTCGTTGGCGTAGAGGTTGCGGGCTTCCCGCAGCCGCGCCCGGGCGGCCCGAACCTGGGGGGTGCGGGCGAAATCGAGCAGGGCATAGCGCAGCTCCAGGCCCCCCTGGGCGCTGTTCACCGATTCATTCAGGTAGGCGCCGCCGCCGCTGGGCACCGTG
>JBJTWS010000029.1:0-7194 GCA_046081905.1 Synechococcus sp.
AGCGTTACAACGCCACGGTGCTGGCCCTGCGCCGCGGCAACGCCGTGCTGCGGGAACGCCTGGGCAAGGCCATGCTGCGGGAAGGGGATGTGCTGCTGATCCAGGGGCCCAAGGACGCGATCCGCGGCCTGCAGGCCAACAACGACCTGGTGGTGCTGGAACAGCTGGAAGATGACCTGCCCACGGTGAGCCGCAAGCGGCTGGCCCTGGCGATCGCCGTGCTGGCGATCCTGTTGCCGGGGCTGGGGCTAATTCCGCTGGTGGCCTCGGTGCTGCTGGCCACCGTGGCCATGGTGGCCACCGGCTGCCTGCGCAGCGGCGAATTGCAGCGCTCGATCCGGCTCGATGTGATCCTGCTGCTGGGCTCCCTGGGCAGTTTCAGCGTGGCCCTGGAAAAAACCGGCCTGGCGGCAGCGATTGCCAAGGGGCTGCTCAGCGGCCTGCACCACTGGCCGCTCTACTGGGCCCTGCTGGTGGTGTTCCTGTTCAGCACCCTGCTCACGGAGGTGATGAGCAACGCCGCCACCGTGGCGCTGCTGATCCCGATCGCCGGCCAGCTGGCCGCCGGCCTGGGGCAGCCACCGCTGGCCTTCCTCTACACCGTGCTGTTCGGCGCCAGCCAGAGCTTCCTGAGCCCGGTGGGCTACCAGACCAACCTGATGGTGTTCGGCCCAGGCCGCTACCGCTTCCTCGACGTGGCCCGCTACGGCGTGCCCCTCACCCTCACCATGACCCTGCTCGTGCCCTGGCTGGTCTGCCGCCAGTTCGGACTCTGAGCAGTTCCGCCCCAGCCGTGCCACGATCAGCGGCTGGTCTCTCCCTGACCCTCTTTCAAGCCATGGCACTCCAGCTCGGCGACACCGTTCCCGACTTCACCCAGGATTCCCAGCTGGGACCGATCAACCTCTACGACTTCGCCGGCGACAGCTGGGTGGTGCTCTTCTCCCACCCCGCCGACTACACCCCGGTCTGCACCACCGAACTCGGCGAGGTGTCCCGCCTGCGTCCCGAATGGGACAAGCGCAATGTCAAGACCATCGCCCTGAGCGTAGACTCCGCCGAGAGCCACAAGGGCTGGATCAGCGACATCGTCGAGACGCAGCACACCACGGTCGACTATCCGATCCTCGCGGATGCCGACAAGAAGGTGAGTGATCTCTACGGGATGATCCACCCGAACTCGCTCAGCAACCTCACGGTGCGCTCGGTGTTCATCATCGATCCGAGCAAGAAGCTGCGTCTGCAGATCACCTACCCCGCCAGCACCGGCCGCAATTTCGGTGAAATCCTCCGGGTGATCGATTCCCTGCAGCTCACCGATCACCACTCCGTGGCCACGCCGGTGAACTGGAAGGATGGCGAGGATTGCGTGGTAGTGCCCTCGATCCCCACCGACGAGGCCCGCACGCGCTTCCCCAAGGGCGTGACTGAAATCAAGCCCTACCTGCGCATGACCCCGCAGCCGAACAAGTGACGACCGCCTGAGCCAGGACCACCGCGACGGCCATGGTGCCCCCTTCGCCCCGTCCCCACGGCCATCGCCACCACTGGCACCAGCGGTTGAGCGTGCCGCAGTTCACGGCGATCACCGGCCTTCTGGTGATCGCCTGCGGCACCTTCATCCTGGCGTCCCCGCTCTGCTCCTCCGACAGCGTGGGGCTGTGGGAGGCCCTGTTCACCGTGACCTCCGCGATCACGGTGACGGGGCTTTCGATCATCGACGTGGGCACCGAACTCACCCCGATCGGCCAGGGGGCCCTGGCGGCGCTGATCATCACCGGCGGCCTCGGGCTGATGGCGATCACCACCTTCCTGCAGGGGTTCGTACAGGGCCACTCCGGTCTGCGGCACCGGCTCGACAAGGGGCGGGCCCTCGATGAGTTCGGCGTGGGGGGCATCGGGCCCACCTTCAAATCGATCCTGGTCACGGCCAGCTGCGTGATGGGGGTGGGCACCCTGATCCTCTACAGCTTCGGATTCACCGACATCCCGAACCACGGCGAACGGCTGTGGGCCTCGATGTTCCACTGCATCAGCGCCTACAACAACGCGGGCTTCGGCCTGTGGAGCGACAATCTGGTGCAGTACCGGAGCAATCCGGTGGTGAATCTGGTGATCGGCTCGATGATCGTGATCGGGGGCATCGGCTGGCGGGTCACCAACGACATCTGGAGCAACCGTCGCCGTCTGCGGAAGGTGCATCGCCTGAGCATGCACACCCGCCTGGTCCTGCGCAGCACGATCGGACTGATCCTGCTGGGGGCGGTGGGACTGCTCTGCACCGAGCACTTCGACAGCGAGGGGTTGCTGGTGCAGAAACTTGATATTCTCGACAAGCTACAGGTGACGCTGTTCCAGTCAATCACCACCCGCACCGCCGGCTTCAACACGATTCCCCTGTCCACCGAGACCCTCTCGGATGCGGGCCTGCTGCTGATGATCAGCCTGATGTTCATCGGCGCCAGCCCCGGCGGCACCGGTGGCGGCATCAAGACCACCACCTTCGCGGCCCTCGTGGCCGCCACGCGCTCCACCCTGCGGGGGGAAGACGATGTGGTGGTGCTCAACCGCGAGATCCACGCCCGAGTGGTGCAGCGCGCCGTGGGGGTGACCCTGGCCTCGATGCTCTTCGTGGTGGGCATGGCCCTGCTGCTGGCCCTCGACAACACCGGAGGCAGGACGGCCTCCACCGAATCATTCACCTTTCTCGAAAAGCTGTTCACCTGCGTGTCTGCCTTTGGCACCGTGGGCCTGGATGTGGGCGTGACGGCCCAGCTCGATCGCTGGGGCCAGGCGGTGCTGATGGTGGGCATGTATGTCGGTCGGCTGGGGATCCTGCTGCTGCTCTCGGCCCTCTACGGCAGCCGGCCACAGAATCGGGTGGGGTATCCCCGCGAAGAGCTCTATCTCTGAATATCCCCGCCCACTCCCGGAACCCGTTCGATCACCCCAACGGCAGCGGATCCGTCCGACCGCACCCCCCCTTCCCCTCACACCGTTCTTCTCCTTCCTCCCTCCCCAACGACGCACGGGCATGAACCAGTGGTGGCAATGGCACGACGACAACGGCCAGCTTGACGACAGCTTCGCGGTGATCGGTGTGGGCCGCTTCGGCGGGGCCGTGTGCCGCGCCCTCGCCCGATCCGGCGCCGATGTGCTGGCGATCGACAGCAGCCAGCGGGCCATCGATGAGCTGCGCCAGGTGGACCCCGGCATCGAAGGCCGGGTGGTGGACTGCACCGATGAGGAGGCCCTGCGGGCCTCGGGCGTGCTCGATCTGGCCACGGTGGTGGTTGCGATCAGCGAGCCGCTCGAGGTGAGCATCACCGCCACCCTGATCGCCAAGGACAGCAGCGGCAGCCGCGTGCGGCAGGTGATCGCCCGGGCCACCACGGATCTGCACGAGAAGATGCTGCGGCGGGTGGGGGCCGACCGGGTGGTGTTTCCCTCCAAGATGCAGGGGGAGCGCCTCGGGCTCGAACTGGTGCGTCCGAACCTGCTGGAGCGCCTCCGCCTCGACGACCGCAACAGCATCGAGGAGATCAAGGTGCCGAAGGCGTTCGTGGGCCACTCCCTGCGGGAGATCAACCTGCGCAAGAACTACAACGTCAGTGTTCTGGCGGCCGGCCCCCAGAACCAGCTCACGGTGAATCCCCCCGCCTCCCACGTGCTCAACGAGGGGGAGCTGCTGGTGGTGATGGGCACCGGTCAGGCGCTCGAAGCGCTGCCGAGCACCTGAGCCGATGCGGGTGCTCGGCCTGATGAGCGGCACCAGCGCCGACGGCGTGGACGCTGTGCTGGTCCGCTTCGACGGCCCTCCGGAGCGTCCCCGCTGGCAACTGCTGGGCCGGGCCTCGCTGCACTACCCCGAGACGCTGCGCCACCGGCTGGTGGCAGTGGGCCAGGGCATGGCCCTCACCGCCGCCGAACTGCTGGATCTAGGGGAGGCGGTGACCCTGGTGCAGGCCGAAGCGGCCCGCCGGGCCGATCCGCAGGCCACCGCCGAGCTGGTGGGCTGCCATGGGCAGACCCTCTGGCACCGTCCACCGGAGAAAGGGCGCTGGGGCGCCAGCTGGCAGCTGCTGCAGGCTCCCCTGCTGGCCAACCTGCTGGGCAGGCCCGTGGTGCACGACTTCCGGGCCGCGGACCTGGCCCTCGGGGGGCAGGGCGCCCCCCTGGTGCCCCCCTGCGATGCCGCGTTGCTGGGGGGCACCGGGGGATGGCGGGCCCTGCTCAACCTGGGCGGCATCGCCAACCTCACCCTGCTGCCGCCGGGCTCGGGTCCCGACCGCCGCGCGCCGGTGCAGGGCTGGGACTGCGGCCCCGCCAACACCCTGCTCGACCTGGCGGTGCAGCAGTTCAGCCAGGGGCACCTGAGCTTCGATGCGGACGGGGCCTGGGCTGCCCGAGGGGAAGTGCAGGAGGCCGTGCTGGCCCGCTGGCTGGAGGAGCCCTACCTGCGCCAGCCCCCGCCCAAGTCCACCGGGCGGGAGCTGTTCGGCCGGCAGGATCTGCGCCGCCGTCTCGCGGATCTGGCTTCCGCCGCCGGCCACGCCGATCCGGATCCAGCCGACAGCCTGGCCACCCTCACGGCCTTCAGTGCCGCCGCCGTGGCCCAGGACCTTGAGCGCGGTCCCCGACCGATCGAACTGCTGGTGGCCGGGGGTGGCTGCCGCAACGCCACCCTGCTGCGGGAGCTGCGCCGGCGCTGCCGCGGCTGCTGCGTGCGGCCCCTCCAGGAGCTGGGGATCGGCGATCTGGAACGGGAGGCGCTGGCCTTCGCGCTGCTGGCCTGGTGGCACCGGCGGGGGCACCCCGGCTCGATGCCCTCGGTCACCGGGGCGCGCTGCGCCGCCGTGCTGGGGGTCTGCGTCCACCCGCCCGCCACCGGCCGCTGAGGCCCGGCGCCAAGGGCCTGGCCGGCGTCAGTCGCGGCCGCGGCGCAGCCGCAACCGCGGCGGGGCACCCTGCAGGCGCGGCCCCGAACGCCTGCCCTGTTGCTCGAGCGCGGCGCGGAAGCGATCGGTGACATGCGGCAGGGGGGCATCCGGCCGGGGAGCACCGGCGGCCGGGGCTTGGGCGGCGGCCTCGAGCCGCTCCACGCCCTGCTGGATCAGCACCCGCGCCATGTTGCTGACGCTGCGGGAATCCCGTTCGGCCAGGGCGGTGAGCCGTTCGCAGAGATCCTCCGGCAGCACCACCTGGATGCGCGGCGACTTGGCGCGCCCACTGGAGGAAGTCTGGCGCGTGGGCAAGGCGAACCAGGAGGCACCGGGCCCCACCAGTGTACGAAGTCACCCCTGGGTAGTATCCACGCCTATGCTGAACCCCGATCCGGCCCCGGCCATGGCCCCCCGATCCCCCGGCCCCTCCCGCAGGAAACGCCCCGACACCGTGGCGGCCACGGCCCCCAGTGCCGCCATTCCCGAGGCCAGCAGCGACGTGCTGGTGTCGGCGGTGCTCAGCCCCTACCTGCTCACCCACCTGCACCACGTGCTGCAGCGGGCCGAGTTCGGCGCCCGCCAGGAGGGCCAGCAGACCCTGGCCGCCAACTACGCCCGGTTGCGCCAGGTGCTCTGCCAGGAGGCCCGCAGCCTCGAGAACGGCCTCGAGGCCGACGCCGCTTCCCTACGGAACACGAACAAGCCGGCTCCCTGATGGCGCAGACGCGCCGGCCTGCATAGGGTCGATGCAGCGCTGGCCAGAGGGATGAGCAACGCAGCCGAGCTCTACGGGCGCATCAGCGCCAACCCGGAGCTCACCCAGGAGCTGTTCCGCCAGGCCCTGCAGGATCCCTCCGGGGCGCTGCGCCGGATCGTGGCCCTCGGGGACGCCGAGGGGCTGCCGGTCACGGCCGAGGAGGTGAAGGCCCACATCGCCAGCCTCGACGACAGCGAAACCAAGCAATGGCTGCTCAAGGCCCGGGGGGGACTCTGAGGGCTTCCGCCGCCGGCGGCCGCTCGCCGGCGGGGCGGCTCTGCTGGGGCGCCGCTCCGGTGCCGCGCCGCTCCGCGCCTCCCCGCTGCGCCCAGCTGAAGAACAACCAGTAGCTCACGATCGCCAGGCCCGCCGCCACCACGAGGGCGGCCACCTGCTCGAGGCGCTTGATCATTCCGACGCGCGGCCCCCGTTCGCTGTAGACAGTCTGCCGGACCCGGATCCCCCGGGTCCCCACGCCCGTGACGGGGCTCCGCCCTTCCCTGCGGGAGGCCAGACAGGGATGATGCTGTAACAAATCGGGACGCCCACGGCTCCCGAGCGTGCGCCCCCCGGACCCAACGCCTGTGCTTCGTCTCGAACGGATCAGCAAGATCTACCCCACCGGCGAGGTGCTGCGCGATGTGACCTGGGAGGTGAAACCGGGCGATCGGATCGGCCTGGTGGGGGTGAACGGCGCCGGGAAATCCACCCAGATGCGGATCATCGCCGGACTGGAGGAACCCTCCAGCGGCACGGTGGTGAAGCAGGGGGATCCGCGCATCGCCTACCTGCAGCAGGAATTCGACGTGGACCCGCAGCGCACCGTGCGGGAGGAGCTGTTCCAGGCCTTCGGCGAGGCGGCCACGGTGCTGAACCGCAAGCACGCGGTGGAGCATGAGATGGCGAGCGAGAAGGCGGCCAGCGATCCCGATCACCTCGAGGAGCTGATCCACGAACTCGGCCACCTGCACGAGCGCTTCGAGGCCCTGCACGGCTATGAGCTCGACGCCCGCATCGACAAGCTGCTCCCCACGATCGGCTTCACCCCGGAGGGGGCCGAGCAGCTGGTGGCCGAGTACTCCGGCGGCTGGCAGATGCGCATCGCCCTGGGCAAGATCCTGCTGCAGGAACCCGATCTGCTGCTGCTGGACGAACCCACCAACCACCTGGACGTGGAGACGATCCAGTGGCTGGAGGGCTACCTGCTGGAGCAGAGCGCCGCGATCGTGGTGATCAGCCACGACCGCACCTTCCTGGATCGGGTCTGCACCCAGATCGTGGAGACCGAGCGGGGCGTGTCCCGCACCTACCTGGGCAACTACAGCCAGCACCTGGAGCAGAAAGCGCTGGAGCGGGAGGCCTCCCAGGCGGCGTTCGAGCGCCAGCAGAAGGAGCTCAGCGCCCAACAGGCCTACATCGACCGCTTCCGCGCCAGCGCCACCCGCTCCACCCAGGCCAAGAGCCGCGAGAAGCTGCTGGAGAAGGTGGAGCGGA
>JBJTWS010000030.1:0-20059 GCA_046081905.1 Synechococcus sp.
GCCTCCAGTCCGCGGCCAGGGAGCTGGCCCGGCCGCCCTCCGCGATCCAGGTGGAGATTCGTTCCCTCGGCCCGTTCTGGCCGGCTGAGGCCTATCACCAGGACTACGCTCGCCGCAACGCGGTCAAATACAACTATTACCGCTGGGCCTGTGGTCGCGACCGCAGGCTCGACACCGTCTGGGGCCAGGCCCTGGCACGTACGGCACGTCCCTGGAAAGCGGGCAAGTCGTGACATTGGCCGGGATCAGCCGGCACGCCGGGATCGCCGAAATCGGATGAAATCATAAAGACGCTCGCGCAAGCAATCGCTGGTATCCCTGGTCACCACTTCGGTTATCCCCCTGGCCAACCCCCCTCGGCGTGCCTAGCCTGATCCCTGCGACGCGTTGCGATGGATATGTATCTGCTGACCATTCGCGAGGGATTGCACACCCGGCACATCGGGCCCTACGGCACTCCCAAGCAAGCAGCCGACGATCTGGATCGTCTCCTGGCCCAGTGCGGTGATCGGGCGCGCTGGCAGATTCACGCCTTGGAGTCGCCGGCCGAGCTCCTGTGCGGGCGGCAGGCTGCTGCCTCTGGCGTCGATCTGAGCAGCAGAGCTGCCTGAGCCCGTCAGTTTTGCCGGGGGTAGCCCCGCAGCAGTCCGCTCTCAATCATCAGGCCGACGCCGGCATTGATCAGGATCAGGCCGAAGGTGCCGTACCAGAACCAGGGGCCGGGATCGGCGATCGTGTCCACGGTCTTGGCAGAGGCCGCCAGGGTCTGGATTCCCTTGCGGATCACCGCTTCCCCGAACAGGCAGAGGCCCGCCGGAAGCATCAGCACACCGAGTTGTGCCTTGACGTACCAGCGGATCTTCTGAACGGCCATGGGGCAGCGGGTCCGGCGTCTGTGGCACCAAACCTAGGCGGCGGCGCCCGAGCGCACCCACTCCACCAGTGTGCGCACCCCGAAGCCGGTGGCACCGGCCGGATCGAGGCCGCGCCCCTTGTCGCTCCACACCGTGCCGGCGATGTCCAGGTGGGCCCAGGGGAGCCCCTCCGCCACGAAGTCCTGCAGGAACAGGGCCGCGGTGATCGAGCCCCCGGGCCGGGGACCGGTGTTCTTCATGTCCGCCACCGGGCTCTTGAGGCCGCTGCGGTAGGAGCTGCGCAGGGGCATCCGCCAGAGGGCCTCGCCGCCACGGGCCCCCGCCTGCCGCAGGGCATCCGCCAGCCCATCGCTGCTGGACCAGAGGCCCGCGATCTCTTCCCCGAGGGCGATCACACAGGCGCCGGTGAGGGTGGCCAGGTCCACCACCGCATCGGGCTCCAGCCGGCAGGCGTACACCAGGGCATCGGCGAGGGTGAGACGCCCCTCGGCGTCGGTGTTGTTGACCTCGATCGTCTTGCCGTTCGAGGCGGTGAGGATGTCGCCCGGGTGGATGGCTCCGCCGCTGATCATGTTCTCGCAGGCGGCCACGATCACGTGCACCTCCACGCCGGCCGGACGGAGTTCGGCCAGGGCGCGGGCGGCGCCGAGCACCGCGGCGCTGCCGCCCATGTCGTACTTCATCATCTCGATCTGGGAGCCGGCCGTCTAGAGGTTGTAGCCGCCTGAATCGAAGGTGAGCCCCTTGCCCACCAGGGCCACCCGGCGCCGCACGTCCCCTTCCGGCCGGAGCATGAGGTGCACGAACCGGGGCGGCAGCACCGAGCCCTGGGCCACCCCCAGGTAGGCCCCCATCCCCAGGGCCTCACAGTCCTCATTCCCCAGCACCTTCAGCTCACCGCCGAAGTCGCGGGCGATGGCGGCGGCGGTGTCCGCCAGGGCCTGGGGGGTCACCACATTCGGCGGGGCCGCCACCAGTTCGCGGGCCAGTTCCACCCCAGCGCAGAGCGCCCCCACCCCCACGAGGGCCTCCCCCGCCTCGGCCGCCAGGCCGAGCAGATCCACCTCCGCCGGCTGCGGGGCCGGTTCGGGTTCGCTGCGGAAACGATGGTCGCGGAACAGGGTGAGCCGGGCGGCTTCGGCCATGGCGGCCGCTGCAGCACCTGCCGGAAGCCCCTCCACCGGCAGGGCCAGGCCCAGGCGGCTGCCGCCGCCGGCCGCGGCGGTCCGGGCGCCGGCGGCCACGGCGGCCCGCAGCCCGTCGAGATCAAAGCCGGCCGGCTCCCCCAGGCCCACCACCACCAGCAGGGGGGGCTCCTGGCCAGCCCCCTCGAAGCTGAGGCACTCGCCCGGCTTGCCGCGGAAGCGGCGCTGCTCCAGCCGATCGAGCAGGGCCGTGCCGAATCGGCTCGCGAGGGCGCGGCGCAGGGGCTGCTCCTCCATCCCGGCGAACAGGCCCATCACCAGGGCATCGCCCTGCCAGGCGCCCAGCGGTTCGTCGGCGGGGCAGGGGAAGCAGCGGAACTGCATGCGATCAGGGCGGGGCGGGTCGCGATCGTAGCCAGCGCGGCCGGTGGGGCCTCCGGTGGGGCCTCAGTCGATCTCGGCGGTGAACGGGGTGCTCCAGCGCTGGCGGGTCTCCTTGTTGAAGGGCGGCAGCCAGTGGCGGATCAGCTCCTGCTCGAGGGCCCGCCGCTGCCGGATGGCGGCGGGAACGTCGCACCAGAAGCGGATGCTCAGCTGCGGCACCAGCTCGGCGGCCAGCAGCGCTTCGCCGTAGGCCGCCAGGTAGCTCTTGCAGTCGTGGGTGCCCTTCCAGCGCCGGTCCGCCCGGCCCGTTTCCCCCACGTAGAGCAGCAGCGGGCTGGGGGCGTGGGCGGGCCGATCCAGCACCAGGTAGATGGCGGGGCCGTTGTGCTGCCCGCCGGGCCAGCGCCAGACGGAGAGGCTCTGCGGCGCCAGGGCGAGGGGATCGAGCGATCGGGCCGGGCTGGCCGCCGCCGGGAGGTCGAACAGGTGCCCCTGGCTCACGCCGTTGCCGAGGCCAGCGGCCTCGTGGCCTGCCGCCGCCGCGGCGTCAAAGAGGGGCTGCTGGTGCCGGGCCAGGCGCTCCTGCCAGGCCAGCAGCTGGTGGCGCAGCAGCGGCGGAGCGCTCTGTGGGGTACCCGCGGCCCCCAGGGAAGGGGCCACGGCGGAGGAATCGCCGACGAACAGGTCTCCCTGGCGCGGTGGCGGCACGGCCGGGCTCACCGGCGACGCGGCCCGCGGACGGCGGTGGAGGGGCGCGGCAGGCGGGGGCCGGCCGGGCCGGGGCTGAAGCGCACCCGCCCGATCCAGCCCTCCAGCAGGGCGGGGGGAAACTGCAGCCGCTCCTGCAGGTCGGCGAGGTCGCGGAAGGGCTGGCGGGCCCGTTCCCGCAGCAGCCGCTGGGTGCGCTCCTCGCCCAGGGCCAGGGTCTGCTGCAGCTCCCGCGCCGTGGCCTGGTTCACCTCCAGCGGACGCTGGACCGGGGCCGGCGGTTCGCCGTACCAGTGGAATTCCAGCAGCGGCTCCCAGGCCGCCACCGTGGCCCCGTCGAGCTCCAGTAGGCGCTGCAGATCCTCCGCTCCGCTGAGCTGGATGCCCCGGCTCTGCAGCCGCAGCAGCAGATCCACGTGCTCCGGCCGGCAGCCGGGCAGCCGCCGCCAGTCGGCGGCGGTGGCGCGGTTCACATCGAGCCGCCAGCCGAGGGCGGCGGCGCGGCGCACCTCGGCGGCATCGCGCAGGCGCAGGCGGGGATCCTGGGCCAGACGCAGGGCCAGGAACTCCCGTTCCACCTCCTCCTGGCGATCCGCCTTCTGGGGATCCGCGGGATCCACGGCTCCTCTGGGCTTCCCCGGGGCGGGTGCAGGGGTGGTGGCGGGAGCGGGCGCAGGAGTGGCGGGGCGGGCCGGATCCTCCGGCAGCTGGCCGGTGGCCTGCAGCAGCCTGCGCGCCATGGGATCGAGCCAGTGCCCCTTGACCATGCGCATCCGGGAGCCGTACGGTTCAGAAGGTAGCGGGGTCTCCCCCGCTGGAGCCAGCCCGGGGGGTTACAGCTCCGGCCAGGGCAGAAGACCGCGGCAGAGGGCGATCACCACGGCGTGGGTGCGGTCGCGGGCCTGCAGCTTGCGGCGCAGACTCAGCAGGTGGGTCTTCACCGTTTCTCCCGAGAGAAACAGGCGCCTGCCGATCTCCTGGTTGGAGAAGCCCTGCATCACCATCTGCAGGACCTCCAGTTCCCGTGGGCTGGGGGTAGCCAGGGGCTCCACCTCCCGATGCAGGTTGCGCAGCAGGCCGGCCAGTTCCGCATCGATGTACACCCCGCCGCCCGCCACCGCCTGGATGGCCGAGCGCAGGGTGCCCAGCCCCACCCGCGATTCCAGGCAGAGGCCGTTGCAGCCTGCCGCCAGGGCCGCCTGGAGCCGTTGGCGCCGCTGGGGCAGGGTGGCGATCAGCAGGCACTGGAGCTTCGGCAGCAGCCGCTTGGCCTCCACCACCAGATCGACGCCGCAGCCCTGCTCCTGTTGATCGGTGGCGATCAGCAGCTGCGGCCGGTGCTGCTCCAGCAGGCTCCTGGATTCGGCCGTGGTGGTGGAGGCCCCCACCAGCTTGAGCAGATCCCCCTGGGCCTGGATGAAGAAGGTGAGCAGGGCCCGGCTGCCCATGGCCAACACGGTGCGCCGGCCCCGCATGCCCGGCAGATCCTCATGGCGGCGGGCCAGGATATCGGCGAGGAGGGGGGTGAAGTCCACGGAGGGCGCTGCTGGTGACCGCTCGTCCCCGCGGGGCGGGGGGCTGCTCCCATGCTGTGGCGCCCGGCCCCGGCCGTCAGCGCCCGGCGCCGCTGCGCCGCAGCCGCCCCCAGCACCTGTGCGTGGATCCGCACTCCCGCCCGGCGGGAGGCGCCCCCCAGAATCAGTGGCATCGCGCCGCCAGGCTTGCCGATGGCCTTCTTCGAATCCGAGATCGTTCAGGACGAGGCGCGGCGTCTGTTCACCGACTACCAGCAGCTGATGCAGCTGGGCGGCGACTACGGCAAGTTCGATCGGGAGGGCAAGAAGCTCTACATCGAGCGCATGGAGGCGCTGATGGATCGCTACCGGGTGTTCATGAAGCGCTTTGAGCTCTCGGAGGATTTCCAGGCCAAGCTCACCGTGGAGCAGCTCCGCACCCAGCTGGGTCAGTTCGGCCTCACCCCGGAGGTGATGTTCGAGCAGATGCACCAGACGCTCGAGCGCATGAAGCGCGAGCTCGACCAGGTTTCCTGAGCCCGGCTCCTCCGGCCCTGCTCCCTGGGTCCGGCACGGCGGCTGCCTACGATCCGCCCCGGTCCGCCAGGGAGGGTGGGATGGCTGAGGCAGCGGCAGAGGCGGCGCATCCGCAGGCACCGGTCGGGGAACTGCCGCCCTGGCTGCGGCGGGGGATGGTGGATCTGTTCCCGGCGGCCTCCGGCCCTGCCGCCGCCGATCCCGACCAGGCCCTCTCCGCCCGGCTCCAGGAGGCCCGCCAGGCCGGTCGCCACCTGCGGGTGAAGCTGGGCATCGATCCCACCGGCAGCGACATCCACCTCGGCCACTCGATCCTGTTCCGCAAGCTGCGGGCCTTCCAGCATGCGGGCCACACCGCGGTGCTGATCCTGGGCGACTTCACCGCCCGCATCGGCGATCCCACCGGCAAGAGCG
This sequence comes from Synechococcus sp., assembly GCA_046081905.1. Lineage (GTDB taxonomy): Bacteria > Cyanobacteriota > Cyanobacteriia > PCC-6307 > Cyanobiaceae > CBW1002. Next base: position 5,578 of record JBJTWS010000030.1, read on the forward strand.
CCACGCGGGTGCAGCTGAGCGCCGCCGAGGTGGAGTCCAACGCCGCCACCTACCTGGCCCAGCTGGGCCAGGGCCAGCCGCCGGAGCGGGCACTGCTCGATTTCGAGACCCCCGGCCGACTGGAGGTGCGCCGCAACAGCGAGTGGCTGGCGGGCCTGGATCTGGCGCAGGTGATCGAGCTGCTGGGCATCTCCACCGTGGGGCAGATGCTGGCCAAGGAGGACTTCGCCCGCCGCTACGACTCCGGCACCCCCATCTCCCTGCACGAGTTCCTCTATCCCCTCCTGCAGGGCTACGACTCGGTGGCGGTGCAGGCCGATGTGGAGCTGGGCGGCACCGATCAGAAGTTCAACGTGGCCATGGGCCGCGATCTGCAGCGGCATTTCCGCCAGCGGCCCCAGTTCGGCCTGCTGCTGCCGATCCTGCCGGGGTTGGATGGGGTGCAGAAGATGAGCAAGAGCCTCGGCAACACGGTGGGGCTGCAGGAGGATCCGCTCTCGATGTACTCCAAGCTCGCGAAGGTGCCCGATGAGGTGGTGAACGACTACCTCACCCTGCTCACCGACCTGGATCTCGACGCCCTGCCCGCCGAGCCGCGCCAGCGGCAGAAGGAAATGGCCCGGGCGATCACTGCGGCCCGCCATGGCGAGGCCGCCGCGGCCCAGGCCCAGGCCGATGCGGCCCAGCTCGTGGCCGGATCCGGCGGCCGCGGGGCCGCCGAGGCGGAGGTGCCGGAGGCGTCCCTGGCGGCGGTGAACTTCCCGGCGAAGGCCTTCTATCTGCTGGCGGCGGTGGGCGTGTGCGCCAGCAGCAGCGAGGCGCGCCGCCAGATCCAGGGGGGCGGGGTGAAGCTCGATGGCGAGAAGCTGGCCGATCCCAACCGGGAGTTCGCCTCCGCCGCGGACCTGAGCGGCAAGGTGCTGCAGCTGGGCAAGAAGACCTTCCGGCGGCTGGTGGCGGGCTGAGGGCTGCCGGGCGGCGGGAAACGCCGGGTCCGCTGGTGGTCTGCGGGAGGGGTACGGGGTGCTTCGTAGCCTGCGGGGTGCCTCAGCTTTCGAGCCGCCGGTGCTGCCCAACCCCGCCGATCCCCAGCCCGAGATCTCCCACCCCGCCGATCGCCTGATCGTGGCGCTCGATGGCATGGATGCCGCCTCGGCCCTGGCCTTCGCCGAGGCGGTGCCGCAACTGCGCTGGGTGAAGGTGGGGCTGGAGCTGTTCACCGCCGCCGGGCCCGCCGTGGTGGAGCGCCTGCGGGAGCGGGGGCTGCGGATCTTCCTCGATCTCAAGTTCCACGACATCCCCGCCACCATGGCCGGGGCCTGCCGCAGTGCCGCCCGGCTCGGGGCCGAGCTGATCACCGTGCATGGTTGTGCCGGCCGGGAGGCGCTGGCCGCGGCCCAGGGGGCGGCGGTGGCGGGAGCGCGATCCGCCGGTCTGAGCGATCCCACCCTGCTGGCGGTGACGGTGCTCACCAGCTGGGAGCCGGCCCGCTTCGCCGAGGAGCTCCAGGTGCAGGAGCCGGTGGGACCGTATGTGGAGCGGCTGGCCCGCCTGGCGGCGGCCGCCGGGCTGGGCGGCTGCGTCTGCTCCCCTCTGGAGGTGGCGGCCCTGCGGGCGGCCCATCCCCATCCCTTCGCCCTGGTCACCCCAGGCATCCGTCCGGAGGGCAGTGCCCGGGGCGACCAGCGGCGGGTGATGACCCCGGCCGAGGCCCTGGCGGCCGGAGCCAGCCAGCTGTTGACCCCCCTCCCCACCACCGCCGCTCCCGACCCGGCGGAAGCGTTCGAGCGCTGCTGCGCCGCCGCAGCTCCTCAGTAGCGCTTCGGGTTCTGGCGGATCGCCAGCTGCACCTCCAGCAGGAAGAGCACCAGGGCGGTGATCAGCGCCAGCATCGCCAGTACGAAGGCCGGCACCACGATCGCCGCCAGATCGAGGGCGGCCACGGTGCTGATGAACAGCACCGCCACCACCCCGGCCACCAGCAGGGCGCTGAAGGTGCCGCAGAGGATGGCCCGGTTGATCAGGAACGTGCGGCGCCGCTGCACCTGCAGGATGGTCGCCAGCTGCTCGGCCCGGTTGCCCTCGCTGCGCTCGAGCGCGTCCTGCAGCTGGCGGGTGCGGTCGATGATGCGGGCGAGGCGGCCGGTGAAGGTGCTCAGCAGCCCGCTCAGGCCCGTGAGCAGGAACACCGGCGCCACCGAGAGCTGGATCGCCCGGGAGAGGGCCTCCACCGCCGATCCCTCCTCCGGCCCGTTCAGGGCACCCAGCAGGCTGAAGGTGCTGCCAAGGCCCAGCATGGGAGGCGCCGTTCACCGCAGAAGACAACCCTACTGACCGGCTTCGGTCCGGTGTCCTCCCTGCCATTCCACCCGATGACCTTCATCGCCTGCCGCTACGAGGGCGGCCTCCGCTGCCAGGCTTTGCATGAACCCAGCGCCACCGAGCTGCTCACCGACGCTCCGCCCGACAACCAGGGCCGGGGCGAATGCTTTTCCCCCACCGATCTGGTGGCCACGGCCCTGGCCACCTGCATCCTCATGATCATGGGCATCACGGCCGAACGGCACGGCTGGCCCCTCGAGGGGGCCACGGCCCGGGTGGAGAAGAGCATGACCAGCACCGGAGCCCGCCGGATCGAGAAGCTGGAGGTGTGGATCCACCTGCCGGCGGAACTGGAGGAATCCAGCCGGGCGGTGTTGCGCCGCGCGGCCGAAACCTGTCCGGTGAAGCGCAGCCTGCAGGGCTCCGTGGCCATGGAGATCCACTGGAGCTGAAGCCGGGGTGCCGTGATCAGAGGATTTCGGGCCCGCCGGAGATCGGCGAGACCTGAAGCAGCGACTGGCTGATGCCGAGCCGCTCCTCGGCGATCATCATGGCGGTGCCGAGGGAGGTGGCTTCCACCACACAGACATTGCCGTCGCGGTCCATCACCCGATAGAGGCGGGGTCCCTGGCGCTTCACCTCGGGCCAGGGCTCCCCGCAGAGCCTTCGCCCCGGACGCTCCAGATCTCGGAAAAAGGGAGCCATGTTCGCTGGGGCGGTGGGGGGCTCCCGCGTTCGGGTGCCTGGGCGTTGGTTCTCACCCCCTCTTAGCCGAAACGGGCCCGGTTGTCAGGCGCCTGGGGACCTTGTTCATTACCGGCTCGCCCCCCGGCTCGCCTGCGGCGGCGGCGCAGGTCCGAGGATGGTGCCCGCGCCCTGCCGGGGCTTCGCCCGCTTGCCCCATGGCCACCTATCTGGTTACCGGCTCCAACCGCGGCATCGGCCTGGCGTTCTGCCGCCAGCTGCAGGCCCGGGGGGATCAGGTGGTGGCCGTCTGCCGCACGCCATCGCCGGAGCTGGAGGCGCTGGGGGTGCGGATCGAGGCGGGGGTGGAGCTCACCTCCCCCGCCGCCACCGCTGGCCTGGGCGAACGGCTGGGGGATCTGTCCTTCGATGGGGGCGTGATCCACAACGCCGGCCTCCTCGAGCCCGGCGGCCTGGCGGACTTCGATCCAGGCAGCCTGCGGCGGCAGTTCGAGGTGAATGCGATCGCGCCCCTCTGCCTCACCCGCACCCTGCTGGACCATCTCCCCGCCGGCGCCAAGGTGATCCTGATCACCAGCCGCATGGGCTCGATCGACGACAACAGCTCCGGCGGCTCCTACGGCTACCGCATGTCCAAGGTGGCCCTCTGCATGGCCGGCAAGTCGCTCGCCATCGACCTCAGACCCCGGGGCATCGCCGTGGCCCTGCTGCATCCCGGCCTGGTCAGCACCCGGATGACGCGCTTCAACCGCCAGGGCATCACGCCGGAGGAGGCGGTGCAGGGGCTGCTGGCCCGGATCGATGGCCTCACCCTGGAGAACAGCGGCACGTTCTGGCACGCCAACGGCACCGTGCTGCCCTGGTAGGGCGGCCATGCCCGGCAGGCCCGCCATGCTGGAGCCCCCTTCTCCTGCTCCCCCATGGCTTCTGTGGGTTCGGCCCTCGAGCGCCTGCAGGCCTATTTGCACCAGACCCGGCTGCTGGGCTCGATCAGCAGCGCTCTCTACTACGACCAGAACACGGTGATGCCGGCCCAGGGGGCGCCCTGGCGAGGCGAGCAGCTGGCCCTGCTGGCGGCCCAGCTGCACGAGCGCCAGTCGAGCCCTGCGTATGCGGAGCTGGTGGCGGAGGCGGAAGATTCCCTCACCCCCTCCTCCCCGGCCGCCGTGCGCCGCCAGCTGCAGTTGCTGCGGCTGGAGCTGGAGCGGCAGCGCTGCCTGGATCCGGCCCTGGTCGCTGCCCTGGCCCGGGCCCAGTCCCGCGGCAATGCCCTCTGGCAGGAGGCCCGGCAGAACAATGATTTCGCCGCCTTCGCGCCGGCCCTGGAGGAACTGATCCGCCTGCGCCGTGAGCAGGCCGGCCAGCTGGCGTCCGCCGAACCGGTGACCCGCAGCCCCTGGGAGGTGCTGGCCCAGCCCTACGAACCGGAGGTGAGCTGCGCCCGGCTGGAGACGCTGTTCGCGCCCCTGCGGCAACGCCTGCCGCTGCTGCTCGAGCAGATGGTGAGCGCGGCTCCGGAGGCCCCCGCGGAGGCTGTCGATCTGCCGGAGCCGCTGCAGGAGCAGCTCTGCTCCGCCCTGCTGGAGAGCTGGGGCTACGACCCCCAGCGCTGCCAGCGGGCCCGTTCGCCCCACCCCTTCTCCTGCACCGTGGGGCCGGCCGATTTCCGCATCACCACCCGCGTGGTGCCGGGCCAGCCCTTCTCCGCCTTCCTCGCCACCGCCCATGAGTGGGGCCATTCCCTCTACGAGCAGGGCCTGCCCCACAGCGACAACTACGCCTTCCCCTGGCCCCTGGGGGAGGCCACCTCGATGGGGGTGCATGAAAGCCAGAGCCTGTTCTGGGAATGCCGCGTGGCCCGCGGCCGCGCCTTCGCCGAGCGCTGGTACCCCCGCTTCACGGCTGGCCTGGGGGCCGATCCCTGGGGCGGGGCGATGGCCTTCTGGCGGGGCCTGAATCCCCTGCGGCCGGGCCTGATCCGGGTGGAGGCGGATGAACTGAGCTACTGCCTCCACATCGTGCTGCGCTACGAACTCGAGCTGGCCCTGATCGAGCAGGACCTGCCGGTGCGGGAGTTGCCGGAGCGGTGGAACCGCCGCTGCCAGGAATTGCTCGGTCTGCGGCCCGCCACCGATGCCGAGGGCTGTCTGCAGGACATCCACTGGGCCGAGGGGTTGATCGGCTATTTCCCCTCCTATGCGCTCGGGCACCTGATCAGCGCCCAGCTGGCCGAGAGCTTCGAGGCCAGCGAAGGGCCGATCGAGGCGGTGGTGGCCGCCGGCGCGGAGGAGCGGCTGCGCCACTGGTTCGCCCAGCGGGTGTGGCCCCTCGGCCGCAGCGTCAGCGGGGAGGAACTGGTGGAGCAGGTGAGCGGCCGGCGGCTCACGGCGGAGCCCTTCCTCACCTATCTGGCGGCCAAGGTGGAGCGCCTCTGCGCCGCCGCCTGAAGCAGGGCCGACCGGGCGTGATCCGTAGGATGCCGGCCGGCCATTTCCAGTGTTTTCGTTTCTCCATGGCGAATATCGACCACGCCCCCAGCCGCAGGATGCTGAACCTGCTGCATGTGCTGCCGGCCTTTGCCGATGAAGCGGAGCTGCGGCTGAACGCCATCGTGGAGCTGAACAGCAACACGATCAACAAGTACGAGCTGATCACCGAAACCGGTCAGCTGAAGCTGGATCGGGTGGGCTATTCCTCCCTCGCCTATCCCTTTGCCTACGGTTGCATCCCCCGCACCTGGGATGAGGACGGCGATCCGCTCGATATCGAGATCGTGGGGGTGACGGAACCGCTGGTGCCCGGCAGCCTGGTGGAGGCCCGCATCATCGGCATCATGAAATTCGATGATGGCGGTGAAGTGGACGACAAGGTGATCGCGGTTCTGGCCGACGACAAGCGGATGGATCACATCAGCAGCTACACGCAGCTCGGTGATCACTGGCAGAAGGAAACGCAGTACTACTGGGAGCACTACAAGGACCTCAAGAAACCTGGCACCTGCAAGGTGAATGGCTTCTTCGATGCTGCCGAAGCCGTGAAGATCATCAAGGAATGCGAAGCTCGCTATCTTGAGCAGATCGATCCCCAGTTGGTGGACTGAGTCCGCCCCCACGGCCATGCTGAGCCCCCTCCGTCCCCGCGCCGCCGCCGCGTTTGTCGCCCTGCCCCTGCTGCTGGGCGGCGCCGTTCGGGCGGCCGACACGGTGGGGGCACCGCCGGCGGAAGCCCCGCCGGCCACCGCCACGGCTGCGCTGCAGCGGGAGATCGTGCTGGAGCTGGGCCGCCGCACCATCAGCCTGCGTGAGAACGGCAAGGTGATCGGCAGCTGGCCCGTGGCCATCGGTGACCCGGCCACGCCCACGCCCACCGGGCGGTTCAAGGTGGAGTACAAGGTGGTGAATCCCCAGTACGCGAGCACCAGGAGCGGCAAGGTGAATCCGGTCGTGGGGCCCAACGGCCCCCTCGGCGACCGCTGGATCGGCTTCAAGAGCAGCGGGCCCAACCAGTACGGCATCCACGGCACCCCCAGCGCCTGGTCGTGGACGGTGAGCTCCCGCTCCGCCGTGACGAACGGCTGTGTGCGCATGTTCACCGACCACGTGCGCAAACTCTTCGATCTGGTGGAGGTGGGTACCCCGGTGGTGGTGACCCGCTGAGCGGAACCAAAGAGATTCTGCAGATCCTTCCGGGAACCGCAGCGAACCCATGGTTGGCCCCGTAGGTTCTTTGTCAGCTTTTGCCGACCCCTCCCGGATGTCCCGCAGGCCGTGGGATGCCGGGAGGAGGGCATCCTCCGGTCCATGCTCCGCTCCGTTCACAGCCCGTCTGCCGCTTTCCCCTTGCATCCTCCGGAACGTCCCACCAGCGCCGATCCTGATGGCAGCACGGCCCTGAAGTGGTGCAGCAACGGGGAGCTCTCCGAGCTCGACCTGCACCGCATTCTCAGCCGCTTGTCTGAGGTGGATCCTGTGGCAGGTCCTCTGGATCCCCGCAGCTGCGATCTGGCGAGCTGATCGGCTGGCTGAACTGACGGGCCAGGGCCCGGGCCATGCCATCCCGGCTGGCCAGGCCCCGCAGGCTCCCGAGCAGTAACCCGGATGAGGGGAGGCCATGGGGCAGGGTTCCCCCCTGCTGTGGCGGCACCTCGAACACCGGCAGCTGGCGGAGGCCGTTCGGCAGGAGCTGGTCCTCCAGCTGGGCCAGGTTGGCCTCCAGGGGCAACCACACCAGCTCACTGCGGCGGCAATCGACCAGGAGGGGGTCCGGCTGTGTCTGTGGCGCGGTGAGCACCCGCTGCAGGTCCGGCAGGGTCACCAGCCCCAGGGCCCAGTCGCCCTCGCTCACGATCAGGGCATGGGCGTGGCTGGCCACCAGCTGACGCAGCGCCTCCTGGGCCGGCAGGCTGCCCTCCAGCACCAGTGGCGCCTCCGGCTCGAAGGCCTCCGCCACCGGTAGCGCCGCCAGCCGGCCGCGCCGCTCCTCCTCGATCGGATCGGGCCCCAGCAGTCCGGGATCGTGCAGCCCCTGCCAGCGCTCCACCAGGGCGGCGCTCAGGCCCGCCGCAGCCATCAGCGGCAGCACGATGCGGATGTCGCGGGTGAGCTCGAACAGCAGCAGCAGGGCCGTGAGCGGAGCCCGGGCACTGCCCGCCAGCACGGCCGCCATCCCCACCATGGCGTAGGCCGGCGGCTCGGCCACCGGCAGGTGCAGGCCGCTCTCCCCGAGGATCTGGCCGTAGCAGCTGCCCAGCACCGCCCCCAGGAACAGCGACGGGGCAAAGCCCCCCCCCACGAAGCCGGTGGCATTGCTCAGGGCCGTGGCCAGCACCTTCACCCCCAGCAGCACCGTGAGGGTGAGCAGGGGGATGCCGCCATCGCGGCCCAGCAGGGCCTCGATCGTGTCGTAGCCCACCCCCAGCACCTGGGGAAAGCCCAGCGCCATGGCTCCCACCGCCGCCCCGCCCAGGGCGGTGGGCAGGCCGGTGGGCAGCCGCCCCAGCCAGCCCTGCAGCCGCGGGCTCCGGCCCAGGGCCAGCAGGCTGAGCAGCAGCCACGACATCAGGCTCGCCACCACCCCCAGCCCCAGGTAGAGGGGCAGCTCCAGGGGCGAGCGCACCTCGTAGGCCGGCAGCCGCAGGATCGGGGAATCTCCCAGGAACAGCTGGGTCACCAGGCAGGAGGCCACGGCCGCCACCAGCACGGCCCGCACGCTCGGCCGGCCCGGCATGGTGCTGAAGCTGCCCTCCAGAGCGAAGAACACCCCGGCGATCGGGGCCTTGAAGCCAGCCGCCAGGCCCGCCGCCACCCCGCAGGCCACCAGGGTCTTCTGGCTCTGGGGCGCCAGCCTGCCCCGCTCCCCCACCCAGAGGCCGATGTTGCCGCCCCCCTCGACGCTCGGGCCCTCCGGCCCGAGGGAGGCGCCGCTGCCCAGGCTCAGGGAGGCGGCCACCAGGCGCAGCAGCGGCAGCTTCGGGGTGGAGGGCTGGCTGCCCTCCGCCATGGCCAGCAGGCTGGGCAGGCCGGGGCCCAGCTCCCCCCCCAGCCGCCGCAGCAGTCCCACCGCCAGGCCCCCGAGGGTGGGCACCACCACCACCGGCCAGAGCTCCAGCCAGGCGGGGCCGCTCAGCAGCGGTGGGGGCGGCGGCGCCGGTGGCTGCGGCGGCGGGGGCAGGAATCCCAGCCCCCCCAGGCCGATCTCCAGCAGGGCCTTCAGCGGGGTGCTCTGCTGGGAGGGCAGGGGCGGCAGCTCCAGCTCCACCGTCGCTGGCCCGGCCGGATGGCCGAGCTGCAGCAGACCCTCCACGAAGGGCCCGAACAGGAAGTTGTTGATGAATCCCAGCAGCTCGTGGAAGCCCACCACCGCCAGCCCGGTGAGGGTGCCCACCAGGGCAGCCCAGGCCAGCAGGTTCCACTGGAAGGGAAGGGCGGAGGTCTCGCTGCCGGACTGCTGCATGGCCGCCTGCCGCGGGCGCGGGCCGGGGCTGGGATGCCCCCTCAGGCCTCGGGCCGCACGCTGGCGAAGATCTCCTGCAGGATTTCGCCGGCGCCCTGCTCCTTGAGCTTGTGGGCCAGGGCGATGCCGAGCGCCTCCGGATGGCTCTGGTCGCCGCGCACCTCATCGCGGATCAGGCGCAGACCATCGAGGCTGGCCACCATGCCGGTGAGCACGAGTTCGGAGTCCTCGCCCTCGCCCTCGAAGCGGGTGTTCACGCCGATCGGCACCTGACAGCCGCCCTCCAGCTCCCGCAGGAAGGCGCGCTCCGCCAGGCAGCGGCGGGCGGTGGGGGTGTGCTCCAGCACCTTGATCTGGGCCAGCACGGCCTCGTCGCCCTCGCGGCACTCGATGCCCAGGGCACCCTGGCCCACCGCGTGCAGGGAGATCGAGGGGTCGATCAGCTCATGGATGCGATCCCCCAGGCCGAGGCGCCCCAGCCCGGCGGCCGCCAGGATCAGGCAGTCGAACTCGCCGGAATCGAGCTTCTCGAGGCGGGTGATCACGTTGCCCCGCACATCCTTGAAGGTGAGGTGCGGGAAGTGGTGGCGCAGCTGGGCCAGGCGCCGCAGGGAGCTGGTGCCCACCACCGAGCCCTCCGGCAGGGTGGCGAGGGTCTTGTCCTTGTGCTTCTCGTGCACCACCAGGGCATCGGCCGGATCCTCCCGCTCGGTGATGCAGCCCAGCATCAGCCCCTCGGGCAGGTTGGTGGGTAGGTCCTTGAGGCTGTGGACGGCGATGTCGGCCCGGTCCACCAGCATCTGGGCCTCCAGTTCCTTGGTGAACAGCCCCTTGTCGCCGATCTTGGCCAGGGCCACATCCAGGATCTTGTCGCCCTGGGTGGCCATGGCCTCGATGGTGATCTCCAGGCCCTCGTGGGCCCTGGCCAGCTCATCGCGCACCCAGTGGGTCTGCACCATGGCGAGCTGGCTGCGGCGGGAGGCAATGCGCAGGGTGGAGCCGGCCATCGAGAACCTTCGGTTGGCAGTTCAACTGCCGATCAACAGCCGCCCAGCCTAGGGACCAGCCCTCTCGGCTCCGCCGCCGCTGCGATGCTCCGTGATCTGCCGATGCATCGGGCTGCACTGCCCATCGTTCGCGCCGCCCGGTGCGGGTGCGTGCAGGCGGAGAGATTCAGCGGAAGAAATCGAGGGGCAGCGGTCCCCAGGTGTCCTCGGCCTCGGGGGCGACGGGGCTGTGGCCGCTGATCAGCAGCCCCTCCCCGAGGCCGCTCTCCTGCCGCAGGCTGTAGGTGCCGGTGTTCTGGTTGCCCTTGAGGAACACCGGACCCTCGGCCGTGCGGTCGATCCCTTCGCCCTCGGGGCCGAGGCTGGCGTGGGGTTGCAGGGCCTCCCAGCCCAGGGCCTGCTCCGCCGCCCGCAGGGTGGCCACCGCTGCGGTGGGCGTGGGCGCCATCACCCCCACGGTGAACCAGTCGCAGGCCGCCAGAACGGTATCGAGTTCGCGGCGCAGGGCCAGCCGCTCGGCCGCGTCGAGGCTGGGGGCGGTGCGCAGGCCGCGCAGGTCGGCGAGGGCGGAGACGGCCATCAGGGCTTCGATCCGGAGGGATCGCGCCACAGTGACAGGCAGACCGTGAGCCAGGCCAGTCCCACGGCGCCGCCGGCGATCAGGTCGCTCGGCCAGTGGGCCCGCACCACCAGGGTGCTCAGCCACACCAGCGACACCCACAGCCCCGCTCCGATCAGCAGCGGCCAGCGCAGCCGCGGGTGGTGGGCCGCCAGGATGGTGGCCATGGCGAAGTAGAAAACCACGCCGCCGGCGGCGTGGCCGCTCGGAAAGCTGCGCCCATCCACCGGCAGCAGCTTCTCGGGGGGGCGGGATCGATCGAAGAAGGGCTTCAGGATCCGATCCACGATCAGCAGGATGCCGCCGGTGGCCACCACCAGCAGACCCAGATCCCGCCACCAGCGCTTGAGGATCACATAGATGAGAGAGGCCAGCACCAGGAAGAAGGTGAAGCCCACCCCGCTGACGCGGTAGACCTGCACCAGCACCGCCTGCAGGGGTGCCGGGATCGTGCCCCCGATCCAGGCCAGCACCGACTCATCGAAGAGCGGGGGCTCCTCCGGGTGCAGGTTCACCGCCAGGATGGTCACCACCGCCACGCAGAGCAGGGGCACCACCCCATCGCGGGGGGTGAGCGAGAGCCGCAGCCGGCGAAGGGCCTGGAGGGGAGAGCGGTCCATCAGGAGCGTGTCCCCGGGGTGCGGCGCCGCTCCGAGCGGCGACGAGGCTGGAGATCGGCCAGCGGAACCCGCCAGAGTTCCTGCACGCCGCGCTGGGCGAGGCGCTCGATCCGATCGCCGGCCTCGGCGAAGGCCTCCAGCTCATGGCGATCCCCCAGCAGCAGGGCCGAGCTGCTGGCCGGTTCGATCCCCAGCTGGGCGGGGTCCTGTTTCCAGAGGTCCTTCATGTCGCCGCGGCCGCCGAGGAACACCGCCGGGCGACCCGCGTAGAAGACGGTGCTGTACCGCGGCGTTCCCAGCACCCAGAGGGGCTCGCCGGGGCTGGCTGCCCGGCCGGCGATCCGTTGCAGCTCCCGCAGGGGGCTCTGCCGCTCCCGATCCAGCAGCGGGGCCAGGGGGCCCACCACCAGCAGGAGCACCGCCAGAAAGCCCCCCAGATCAGGCAGCCAGAGCCAGCCCGGCCGGCGCTGCAGCAGCAGGGCAAGGGTCACCAGGGCGGTGAGGGCCAGCAGCACGGCCAGCAGCAGGGGCAGGCCGGAGGAACGCAGGGCCGCTCCGAAGTGGGGGTAGGCCGGATCGCTCGCCGCCCAGCCGGGGGCCAGGGCGGCCGCGACAGCACCGCCCGCCAGCAGCAGCACATTGAGCCAGCCGGCTGCCGGGGTGAGGCGATCCCGCCCGCCGGCCCCGCTTCCTGCAGCGGTGGGCAGGGGCCGCCAGTGCAGGGCCACCAGCAGGCTGGCGGCCGGCAGGGCCGGCAGGATGTAGCCGGGAAGCTTGGTGGCGGCCGCCGAGAAGAAGGCCACGATCAGCACCGGCCAGAGCAGCAGCACCCAGGGCAGGGGCCCAGCGCTGGCAGCCGCGCGCAGCCGCAGGGGCTGTAAGCCGAGGCGGGCGATCGCGGCCGGCAGGAACAGCGACCAGGGCAGCAGCAGCAGCACGACCCAGGGGAGATAGAACCAGGGCGGCCCGGGATGGTCGTAGAGCACGGTGGTGAAGCGCTCCAGGTTGCTGAACCCGAGGAAGCCATCCAGAAACGCCCGGCCATGCACGGCGGTGGCGGCGGCGTACCAGGGCAGCACCACGCCGGCGAACAGGGCGGCCATGGGCAGGAGGGGAACGGGCCGCAGCCAGCGGCCCCAGTGCCCACGCACCAGCAGATCGGCCCCGATCACGAGGGCCGGCAGCAGGGCCCCCACCGGCCCCTTGGCCAGCACCGCAATCCCGGCGCAGGCGGCCAGGGCCACCTGCCCGAAGCGCCGCCAGCCTGGGCGGGTGGGATCGCGCTCCGCCAGCAGGTAGCCGAACAGCGCCAGGGTGATGGCGGTGGAGAGGAACATGTCCGTGGTGGCGATCCGGCCCCAGCCGATCCAGCCCGGGGTGGTGGCCAGCACCCCCGCCCCCACGGCGGCGCGCCCCACCCGGGCCAGACGGGTTTCGCCGGGGTCGGCCCAGAGCAGCAGCAGGCCGAAGGCGGCCAGCACCACGGCGCTGGCCGCGAGGGCCACCGGCAGCCGCGCTGCCCATTCCGACACGCCGAAGAGGCGGAAGCTCAGGGCCACCATCCAGTAGCCCCAGACCGGGTAGTCGAAGAAGGTCTGGCCGTTCCACCAGGGGGTCACCCAGTCGTGGCGGAGCTCCATCTGGTGGGCCACCTCCACGAAGAGGGCCTCGGTCTTGTCCATCAGCCCCAGGGCGCCGAGGCCCTGGAAGAAGGCGATCCAGCAGAGCCCCAGCAGGCAGACCAGGCAGAGGGCGGCCAGCAGCGCCGGCCGCTCCTCCAGGGAGGCCCCCAGGGAGAGGAAGCCGGCGCTGGGGGAACGGAGGGGAGGGAATCCGGCCGGGGGCGCGCCGGGACGCTCGGCGCGGGGGGTGCGATGCCGCCAGTCGTGCAAGCCAGCCCGCCGTGAAGGTGAACGCCAGATTAAGGCGCAGTGCCGGGGTGTCCCGGGCCTCAGGGGGTGTTCCAGACGAAGCGCGAGGAGGCGGCGTAGTTCCACACGAACACCACCAGGATCCCGGCCAGCTGGGCCCAGAAGGTGTCGCGGGACACGAAGCTGTAGAAGGCCGAGGCCAGGCCCACGTTGGCCAGCACCGGCAGGGAGGCCACCAGCAGGAACTTGAGCAGGCCCCGCAGCAGGCCCACCCCCCGCAGCCGCTGGAAGCGGAAGGTGAGGGCGTTGTTGATCAGGTAGTTGGAGCTGGCGGCGGCCACCACCGCGAAGGGAAGCGCCTGCTTGAAGCCCAGCCCGGCCCCTCCCATCAGCACCTGGGTCACCAGCAGCTGCACCAGCACGCCGCTGCCGCCCACCAGGCCGAAGCTGATCGCCCGCCGCGGCAGCAGGCGGAAGCTGAGGCTGTGGAGGATCGAGATCAGGAAGTCCCAGAACACCGCCAGGTCGAGCTTCGAGGCGCCGTAGCTGCGGGGCTGGAAGGTGAGGGGCACCTCGGCGGTGCGCAGGCGGCCGCGGCTCACCGCCAGCAGTTCGTAGAGGAACTTGAAGCCGTTCACATCCACCGCCCGCACCAGCGGCAGCACGCCCTCGAGGCGCAGGGCGAAGAAGCCGCTCATGGGGTCGCTGAGCTCGGCATAGCGGCGATGCAGGCTGAAGCGGGCCGTGGCGTTGGCCCAGGTGGAGCCCGTCTCGCGGCGACCGCTGAGGCCGCGGATCTCCGCCTCAGGGTGGAAGCGGCTGCCCACCACCAGATCGAGGTCGTGGGCCAACAGGGTGTCCACGGCCCGCAGCACCGCGGCGGCCTCGTGCTGGCCGTCGCTGTCCATCACAAGGGCCACATCGCCGGTGGCATCGAGCAGCCCCTCCTTGATGGCACTGGCCAGGCCGGCCCGCCCCACCCGCCGGATCAGGCGGATCGCCGGCTCCCGGTGGGCCAGCTGGCGCACCAGTTCGGCGGTGCCATCGGCGGAGTCGTCGTCCACCACCAGGATCTCCAGGGAGAACCGCTGGCCCAGGGGCAGCAGTTGCGCCACGAGGGGCTCGAGGTTGCCGCGCTCGTTGTAGGTGGGCAGCACGATCGACAGGCGGATCGGTGCCGCCGCCTCCGGGTGGGCCTCAGGACGGGCCGCCGGCCCGGAGGTGGGGTTCGTGGTCAAGGGGTGGAGAGGCACACGGGGATCGGCACGCTCCGGAGGGGGCAGGGCCAGGCCCACGCCCCCCCGGAGCGCGGGATCACTTGATGTACTCCTTCAGCACGCCGTTGCGGTTGGGGTGGCGGAGCTTGCGCAGTGCCTTGGCCTCGAT